>CAZMAC010000641.1:0-1970 GCA_964564085.1 uncultured Hyphomicrobiaceae bacterium | reverse complement strand
CCCTTAAGATTCCGAAATTCGCTACGGAACGTGCTGCAATAATCAGGCAAATTTTGGAATCCGGACACTGGGCGAGCGTACTGAAAGGTCGTCTATGAGCGCGCCTGCCCCCAGCGTCCGGGAAAGAGATACTGGCCCGGCAGCTTAGGCTTGGCGCGGAGATAGGTGTCGACCGTTTGCAACCTGGCTCCGATGGCATGATCGTTCTCCATAACAGGTGAAAGACCATTGTGCTGCAGAAATTGCCGTCGTGGGCTTGTAGTACGGGCGGAGAGACTGCCGTGCTTCCTGACATTGCAGTTCAGCCAACCGGCACACAACGGCCGCGCAATGTCTATTTTCTGGCTTTACACCTGAAAACCTCTGCGCTTCAATTGTGTAACGACAAGGTCGAGACTGGACAAGAAGCGGGATCTGTCGCGCGGCTGGAACACCTTTGGACCGCTGGTGATCTGTCCGGCCGATCGCAAATCATCCATCAAATTCCGGGTTGCAAGCGCCATGCCGATGGCATCGTCATCCAGTACCCGTCCGCTCGGGGCAATCACATTCGTCCCCGCTTTGACGCAACGGCTTGCAAGCGGGATATCCGCGGTGATGACGACGCAGCCGGGCGCGACCTGCTCCGCAATCCAATCGTCAACCGAATCGGGCCCACGATCGACAACGATACGCTCGATGAAAGGCTCGCGCGGGGCCGCAATGTAGCTATTGCTGACCAAGAAGACGTGGATCCCATACCGGTCGGCGACGCGATAGATCTCCCCTTTCACTGGGCAGGCATCGGCGTCGATATAGAGCCTGATCGTATTATTGGGGGTGCTCATGGCTTTTGACCGGATTGCCTCGCGGGGTATCAAGGCTCTCGCCGAAAAATGACGGAGAGATTATTCATGGGCATTTCCAGAACCGTCGGCGGTCCGAAGCCGCACGCCTTCGCCACACACGCAACCGTTTCGAGGCCACGAACGCCCCACGCCGGGTTACGGCAGCGCAGATCCCGGTCGAACGACGCATTGCTTGGCGCGATATGTTGCCCTTCACGGCAAAATGGCCCGTAAAGATAGAGTATCCCATCAGGCGGCAAAACGCGCGCAGCCTCGGCTATCAGCCCGAGGGTTGCTTCCCATGGTGCAATATGGATCATATTGATGCACAGGACCGCATCCGCCTTGTCGATTGGCCAGGTCGCCAATTCAGCATCGAGTGCGATGGCTGGGCGGACATTCGCCAGTTCTAATTCTCTCACCCAGGCGTCGATACTGGCTCTGGCATCGGCACCCGGATCGCTCGGCTGATAAATCAGTTCCGGAGCACTGTGTCTGGCGAAAAACACAACATGCTCGCCCGTGCCGCTCGCGATTTCCAGGACCAGGCCCCGGTCAGGAAGCCGAGACCGCAAAATGTCATAAATAGGCGCCCGATTGCGTGCAGCCGCGGGAGCATAACGTCGTGCATCATCACTCATACCCTGCATGTTGGCACTCGGCACAATCCGGTCAAGCTTGAGCGGTTACCAACTCCGCGATCACAGCTTTTCATCTCACCACCGATGAACGAGGAGCTGCGGCCACCAGCCAATTCCGGTAGGCAAGGAGAGATCTGCGCTCAATTCGCCCGTTCTTTAAGAGCGGTCGTAGCTACCACAGTGCGGTGAAAGCTGCCTTTTGCCCTCAGACGAAGCTATGGCTTTCTTCCTGAGCGCGAACAGTCAAAATAAGCGTCTTAGGCGACAGCCCGCAAATTCTGCTATTGGGATCGACCGGCTGAACGCAAGCATGGCCGAATGGCTCGTTAGACGTTATTGCCTGATTTTAAGCAACGAGCGCATCCGAGGATAAAAGAATATGCCAAGCCTGCATGCGCTGTCTGGGCTCAGCACCAATGGGACAATTTGATCTGATTGCCTGGAGGAGAATTTCTTGCTCATTGTAGCGGCGTAAGGAGCGCAGATGAGGGAGAAATTCTCC
>CAZMAC010000640.1:0-1977 GCA_964564085.1 uncultured Hyphomicrobiaceae bacterium | reverse complement strand
TCTCAGCCGTCGGCTTCCATCCTGCCGCCGCCATATCGAGCTTCAGGGTTTCGGCAAGCCGGTCGGCATGGGCGATCGCCTTGGATCTTGGATTATAGCTGTCGCGCACCGCGTTGAGGGTGAGCGAGACACAATGGGCAAGCAGCGCTTCGCGGCTATCGGCATCGAAGGCGCCAAGACAATCCCACAGATCGGCGGGATCTTCGGGCAGTTGCGCCTGCCAGGCGGCATGCCGGGCATCGATGGCCTTGGCTGAGGGGCTTTCGGCAAGACCGGGAGCCTGTGCGGCGAATTGTACGCATTTCGGCTCGATCTCAAGGCAGGAGTAAAGCCCATAGCGGTAGAAGAGCTTGAGGCACAGACCATGCAGCAGGCAGAGAATGGCGGCCTGCGGATCGTTTGCCAGCGCATCGCGCAGCGCCAGGGTTCGATGGCTGGTCAGCTCGGCAACAAGCCGGTCGGATAACGGGCGCAGCGTCTCATCCTCCTCGTCCGGATCGGCATGATCTCCGTTTGATGCGCTGTGATCCTGATTCAGCTGGGATGCCGATTGCCGCGTACTGGTGACCTCCGAAGCATCGTCATCGCTCGTGGCCGCGACTGGCGGTTCATCCTCCGGGCGGACGAAGCCGCGCTCGATGCGAAGCCGGCCGGACCCATCGATACTGACAAAGGCGCCGGCAATGACGATATCCGCCGGATCATAGACGGCCGGACGCTCTTCGATGGCGTCGATTGCGGTTTCCAGCTCGGCCATCCGGCGATCCACCTCTTCTGGAAGCTCCTCCGTTGGCCCATAGCGCTCCTCCAGATTGGCCAGTTCCGCCTTTAACCTGTCGCAGGCATCAATGTCCTCATCGCTCATCGGCGTCTCCTCGCCGCTGAGGCGGCGGAGCCCATAGGTGTGGCCATAGGGAAAATCGGGTGCGGTCTCGATCCATTTCCAGCCTTCTGCCCGCACCTTGCCAGCTTCGTATTCGAGCTTTTCCGCAATGAGCCGTTCCAGTAAAGCGGGCTCCTGCAGCCAGCCGCCATCATCGGGCTGGAACAGATCACGCAAGATGGTTCCGCCGGCTTGTGTGTAGGCCTCGATGCCGATGAATTGCGCTCGCTTGTCGGAGGCCCGTATCGCGCCTTCGGTCAACATGCGGCGGATATGGAAAGGCTGGCGGTTCGGCGATCGCTGCAAGGCCTCCCAAATCCTGTCCTGGCGCTCATGATCGGGATTGACGGTGAAGGCCATCAACTGATCGAGCGTCATGGTGTCCTCGGCATAAGCATCAAGCAGCTTTGGTGAAACGCAGGCCAGGCGCAATCTTTGTTTGACGATCTGCGGCGAGACAAAGAACGCCGCGGCTATCTCTTCCTCCGATTGCCCCTTCTCGCGCAGGGCCTGAAAGGCGCGGAACTGATCGAGCGGATGGAGCGGGGCGCGCTGGACATTTTCGGCCAGGCTGTCTTCTTCGGCCAGACCGTCTGTGCGCACCACGCACGGGATCGGCGCGGTCCGGGCAAGCCGCTTCTGCTTGACGAGCAGCTCAAGGGCCCGGTAGCGGCGTCCCCCTGCCGGGATCTCGAACTGGCCGGTTTCCGCGCCGCTTTTATCAAGCACGGGCCGTACGGTCAGGCTCTGCAGAAGCGTGCGCCGGGCAATATCCTGCGCCAGCTCCTCAATCGAAACCCCAGCCTTGACGCGCCGGACATTGGCCTGACTCAGAACCAGTTTATCAAAGGGGATGTCGCGCGAGGCGCTCAAGGTGATTTTCTGTTTGGCTTTCGGCATGGAAAGTCTCCTCAACAGGCCGCCGGAAGCCTCTCTCCCGGCGTCTCAACCTGTCACGCAAACACCACCCGGCTTTCACTCTTGGGCGCACTTGATCAGCTTGTGAGGGATGCCGGCGGGGAGACGGCGCCGTCCCTTCGATGCGAGCTATCGTCAGGCACAAAACAAAGCAAATAATCCGCCGCCTTAGACGC
>CAZMAC010000639.1:0-1979 GCA_964564085.1 uncultured Hyphomicrobiaceae bacterium | reverse complement strand
GCCTCTTTGGCCGAGACCTTCCGAGCCTTGGCCGTCTCGGCTCGCTCGTCGAGCGACGCCTCCTCGATGACGAGACTGGAAACTCTGTCGCCGTCTTGGTCTTCTCCGAGGTCGACAGGCGTCACGCGAAAAGCGCCGATTTCCAAAGTACTCCTGTGCAACATACCAAAGGCAGCGCCAATTTAATTGGGCTTTTACAGAAGAGCGCAAGTGAATGGTTTGATTGGCATAAACAGCATTATCCCGCGTATCGGGCCGACATAGAGGAATTAATTGCAGCACGCCTCGCCGCCCGCAAAGCCAAAAACTGGGCCGAGGCTGACCGCATCCGTGATGAGCTAGCCGCTCAAGGCATCGCGCTGAAAGACGCCAAAGACCCCGAAACCGGCGAAATCGTCACGACCTGGGAGATTGCGCGGTGAGCAATAATACGCGCCCCTACACCGGCGGCTGCCAATGCGGCGCGGTGCGCTATACGTTCTATGTTGAGCCTTTCGATCCGCATATCTGCCATTGCCGGATGTGCCAGAAGGCGTTCGGCTCATTCTTTGCCCCGTTCTTCGCGGTCAAAGGCGATTCGCTCAGCTGGATGAAAGGCGCGCCGAAAACCTTCCGCAGCTCCAGCAATGCCGAGCGCGGCTTTTGCGCCGAATGCGGCACGCCGCTGACCTTCAAAGCCGACGGAAGCCGGCGGGTGAACCTTACGATCGGCAGTCTCGACGAGCCTGAGCGCGTCAAGCCTGCACGGCAGATCGGTTCGGAAAGCTGTCTGTCCTATTTCAGAGTGCTTCCCGGCCTGCCCTCCGAGACGACGGCCGAAGCCGTCCCTTCGGATTATCTCGATAAACTCAAAAGCGCGCAGCATCCCGACCACGATTGACCCATCCATCCGGCGACCTGGAAAATCTCATGAGTAAAGAGCGGCTTTATCTTTTCGACACCACCCTGCGCGACGGGGCGCAGACACAGGGCGTGACCTTTTCGCTCGAAGACAAGCTGCTGATCGCGCGCACGCTCGACGATCTCGGCCTTGACTATGTCGAAGGCGGCTATCCCGGCGCCAACCCGACCGACAGCGCGCTGTTTTCCGAGAAGCGCAGTCTGGCGAATGCGCAGCTCACGGCGTTCGGCATGACCAAGCGTGCGGGGCGATCCATGTCCAACGATCCCGGCTTCGCCGAGATCATCAATGCCAAAGCCGACGCCGTCTGTTTCGTCGCCAAGAGCTGGGATTATCACGTGGAGGTCGCGCTCGGCATCTCCAATGAGGAGAATCTGGATTCGATTGCGGAGTCCGTCCGCGCGGTTAGGGAGACCGGCCGCGGGGCGATGCTGGATTGCGAGCATTTCTTCAACGGCTACAAGGCGAACCGCGATTATGCGCTGGCCTGCGCGACAACGGCGCATGAGGCTGGGGCGCGCTGGGTCGTTCTGTGCGACACGAATGGCGGGACGCTCCCGCATGAGGTCGAAGCCATCGTCGCCGATGTCATGCAGCACATCCCCGGCAACCGGCTCGGCATCCACACCCATAACGACACCGAAAACGCGGTCGCCAACACGCTGGCGGCAATCCGCGCGGGCGTCCGCCAGGTGCAGGGCACGCTGAACGGGCTCGGCGAGCGCTGCGGCAATGCCAATCTCACCTCGATCATCCCGACCCTGCTGCTCAAGCCCGATTATGCGGACCGCTTCGAGACCGGCGTCACCCTGGAAAAGCTCAAATGGCTGACCCACGCCTCACGCCTGCTTGACGAAATACTCAACCGCGCGCCGGACCGCTCCGCGCCCTATGTCGGCGATAGCGCCTTTGCGCATAAGGGCGGCATTCATGTCTCCGCGATCCAGAAAGATCCGCGCACTTATGAACATGTGCCGCCCGAGGCGGTCGGAAATTCGCGCAAGCTGCTCGTCTCCAACCAGGCCGGGCGGTCCAACATCCTCGCCGAGCTGGGGCGGATCGGCATGGATGTGCGCCC
>CAZMAC010000638.1:0-1980 GCA_964564085.1 uncultured Hyphomicrobiaceae bacterium | reverse complement strand
TAGTGGATCGAACATGACATTTGAGTCCCTCCGACCATCCGATGAAATTGAGGTAAGCGCTTAAAATGTCGTGTCAATTCGATCCATCAGCAAAAAACGACGTGGTTCGAAGCGTGAGATTCGAGCCACTAGGGCTTGGCGTTTTGACAGCCTTACAGGCCTTTTTTGATCAAGCTGTTACGGTTAGATCTGTGGCCAATCTGCCATCCCAAGCGGCAGAAGTTTAAACTTTCAGCATTTCCAGCTGTTTTTTTTGGACGAATATCTCAATGTTGACAGTTTCATGTCTTGTTTACTCGATGAGCTGTTCATTTTACACAGCATATCATGTGAAAACTTAACGAATAAGATAGCGGGACTCTGTTGCCGAACAATTTTGTATTATAATAAAGGCAACCTTCGGGGTAACGGGGCGCTCTGTGATCATTGAGACGGCCTGACGACTCCGATACTGAATGATGGCTAGTGACAGCAAATGACGATGCAGGCCGAAAACTGTTACGAAATATTGGGCATTGATCCGGATACCGATGACGAGGAGGTCAAGCAGGCCTTCCGCGAATTGGCGAAGCATTATCATCCGGATCGCAATCCAGACGACACGGAAGCCGAGCGCCGCTTCAAACTCGTCAATACCGCATACGAGTCTTTGAAGGACGCCTCACGGCGCAAATCCTACGATGAGTGGCTTGCTTTCTCAGCCGGGCGCCAAAAAACCGAGCGGAGACAAAGGGGCCGGCTGGCCGCGATCGTTGCGTTGCTCTTGCTGGGACCAAGCGCTGTTCTTTATGGCGTCGTCATGTCCGGAGGTACATCGTTTTTCGAGTCCTCAAACGGCAGCTCTGGCACGGTCCTCACTGCGCAGACCGAGCCTGATGCCGTTAAGCCTGAGACAGCGCCTGGCGCGGCGAAGTCTGAAGACCAGGCCAAAATCGAGGAAAGCGTAACCGAAGGGGTGGCCGATCAAACGGTAAATAACAGCTACCTGCCCGATCAGTACGTTTCAGAAGACTCTGAGAACTCGAATTTAGCCTCGCGCCCGGACGAAACCGAGAAAGTTCAGACAACCGCAAGTTTGAATTCTGAAGAGGCTGAGCTTCCGGCAAATCAACAACCGATTGAACCGGACGATCAGGAAACGCCTGCACCGAAGGACATATCGGCCAATCAGTCCGATAATGACGCCGAAGCGGAGTCGACATCCGATACCGAAACATCGGATTATACAAACACCATTCCAAAAACGGCAGAGGACGAATCCTCAGACATTGCCGGAACAGATGCCACGCCAAAGCCGTCCAGCGATCAAACCGTGGAACTCTCGCCTGATGATGAAGCGGCAAATGAAGGCGGTGCGGTCGCGTCGGCGCGGCTTTTGGCAAGATTAAAGGAACCTGGCGAGAGCTTGGCATCGACTGAGGATGCATCCCCTATTCCAGCCAATTCCACGCCTTTGCCGGAGCGGTCGCAAGACCGGGACTCTCAAGGCCGGCATTCGCGTTCCTCAGATACATTTTCGGATTGCGATTTTTGTCCTCTCATGTCCGTCGCAAAAAAGCCTGTGTCGGATCCTGGCGAGGCTAAGATTGCGATAAGCCTCACGGAAATCACGGTTTCGCAATGGAACCTATGTGTTGAGGACGGGATTTGTACGCCCTACCGGTCCGGACGCAGCGAACCGTCGGCACCGGTAGCCGGATTAAGCTTAGACAATGCGCGGAATTATGCGGAATGGCTGTCGGATATTACCGATGAAAGCTACCGGATTGTCATGCCGCTTGGGGGCTCTGAAAATCAAAAAGAGGCTGCAGAAGCTGAGAATAATTGCGAGGGAAACGAAAACAGACGGCGGTTAAGAGGATGGGATTGGCTTGAGGACAAGCCGGACCCGAAATGCGAGCAGCGCACTTCGAACCGAAGCCCTAAGCAGAATGATCGCGGGTTTCGTGTTGCCAGACAGCTTCGAAGCGACGGCTGAAG
>CAZMAC010000637.1:0-1998 GCA_964564085.1 uncultured Hyphomicrobiaceae bacterium | reverse complement strand
CATGTTTGCGGCCAACACGAAAAACCATTTCTTTCATCAGATAGTTTGGCGAGGTATGCGGCGCTTCAAAAAGCCTTGCACGTCCGAGATTTGGCAAGCCAATGGCCGTCTCCGGTGTCGAACCTTCGGCTTCTAGGCTGATCTCGCTTGCCCGCGCCTTCCACCAAACCGCAATGGCTGCGGCAAAAAGCAGCAACGCGGCGCTTGCAACAAGTATTGGGATCGAATTGCTGTCGAAGGAGATTGCGATTGTCGCAAAAGCCAGCCCGCCGCTGACGATCGCGTAGGATAGAAAAAGGACAGGGGTCGGCGATCTTGACCAGCGCGGCACCGCTTTGATGCTCGCATAGATCATTGAGGTGGCATAGACCGTCGCGAGTGCCAGTAGCGCCGCCAAAATTCCGAGCGGCAGAATACGGCCGAAACCGGCGACCCATAGCAACGCATAAAGGCCGAAGGCAGCCAGTGTTGCGACGGCCAGCACACCCTCTCGCGACAGCCAGGAAGACCGCCATTGCGAGAGGGCACGCCAGGCACGCTGGGGATTGCCAAGATGCCAAAGCGATGCGAGTAAGCCGATACTCGCTAGCGCCAATGCGGAAGCGCCGGCGACGAGGCCGAAGCTAACGCTGGCCGGCCCGAAGCCGAGCCCAAGCCAAGCCATCAGTCCGAAACCAGCCCCGGAAAGCGTTGTAAAGACGATGATGGATTGCGCAGGATGCATGGCGGTTCACCCTAGCCTTTCCAGGGCGCGGTCAAGCCAGCCAAGAAAACCCTTCGCTTCCGGTTCCGCAAGCGCTGCGAGTTTGAATTCATCCGGCAGCTCCATATCCACCTTGGGACGCGGCGGCAGATATTTGTTGACCGGCTTGGTGCCTTGCTCCGGCATCAGGTCGACGCCTCCACGCTCGGCCACCATTTGGCTGACGGAAGACTCCGGGTCAGCGAGATCGCCAAAATGCCGGGCATTGGCCGGGCAGGCGCGCACGCAGGCTGGAACGCGGTCCTGTTCAGGGATATTCTCATTATAAATGCGATCGACACAGAGCGTGCATTTCTTCATCACGCCAGCAGCCAAATCCATCTCGCGCGCGCCATACGGACAGGCCCAAGCACAGAGGCCGCAACCGATACACATAGTCTCATCGACGAGCACAATGCCGTCTTCGGCACGTTTATGGCTTGCCGCGGTCGGACATACTGTCACGCATGGGGCGTCATCGCAATGCAGGCAGGATTTTGGGAAATGGACGAGTTGCGCTTTCGCTTGACCGTTACCGCCTGCATGGCCGTTTTGCTGCTTGGGCGACGGCGTCACCTCGAAACTATGAATCCTGTTAAGCCAGGTGCCGGATGGATTATCGCCATAAGCATCATGGTCGGAAAGTGGGGCGCCATAACCGCTCGTGTTCCACTCCTTGCAGCTAACGACGCAAGCATGGCATCCGACGCAGGTATCAAGATCAATAACAAGTCCCAGCTTTTTGTCGGTCGATCGCGGGAGGGAGGTCATGTCCACTCCTTCCCATAGCGCACGGCATGTGGCCCGCTGCCCACCGGCGACTCTTGCTCCGGAAAGGACGGTTCGCTGTGCTCTGCCGGATCGGCTTTCTCGATCTTTACGCGCAAATCGTACCAGGCCGCCTGTCCCGTAATTGGATCGGAATTCGACCAGCGCATGCCATCCCTTTGCTCTGGCAAAAGCTCGCTGATCAGATGATTGAGTAAGAAACCTTTTCTCGTCTCCGGCGCATCCGGCGACAGTGCCCAAGCACCCTTGCGTTTACCGATGGCGTTCCAGGTCCAGACGGTCCGGCTGTTCACCGCCTCCATGCGCGCTATCGGCACCTTGATTTTGCCATGATGCGAGGTCAGCCAGACCCAATCGCCGTCTTGCAGACCGTGCTCGTCGCAAATCGGGCCAGGAACGTAAAGCGGATTGCGTCCGTGGATCTGGCGCAGCCACGCGTTTTGCGAGCCCCAGGCGTGATACATGGC
>CAZMAC010000636.1:581-2009 GCA_964564085.1 uncultured Hyphomicrobiaceae bacterium | reverse complement strand
TGCAAGCGCCTGACGGCCTCATCGATCTGCGCCTCGTCATTCAGCCATCAGTCAAGCGCTAGCGGTAGCCCCTTTGGATAGGCATCGCTGACCATATCGATATCAACGCCCGCCTTCATCGCCAGCGCAGCAGCCTCGGCGAGATCGGCCGCAACGCCATGCACCATCAGCTCCGCGATGGCACTAAAATCGCTGACGATAACCCCGTCAAAGCCCCAGCGCTCCCGCACCACGCCGCGCAGAATGGCCGCATGCGCCGTCATCGGCAAACCCGCAATGTCATTGAAAGAGGGCATGATCGCTGCAACGCCAGCGCGCACGGCAGCGGCGAAGGGCGGCAGATGAATTTCATGCAAACTGCGCGAGGAAATATCGACGGAATTATATTCCCGTCCTGCCGTGACGGCGCCATAAGCGCCGAGATGTTTTGCCGTCGCCGCGAGCGTATTGGGCGCCTCAAGATTGCCTTGAAACCCGCGCACTTTCGCCTCGGCAAAGCGCCCCCCAAGCCAGGGATCTTCGCCTGCGCTTTCCGACATACGGCCCCAGCGCGCATCGCGCGACACGTCAATCATCGGCGCGAATGTCAGGTGAATGGACCCAGCAGCTGCTTCCTCAGCCGCCGCGCGTGCCGTTCCCTCCCATAGCTCCGCATCAAAACTGGCGGCCTCACCGAGCGGGATCGGGAAAATCGTCTCATAGCCATGCACCACATCCAGCGCCACGAGCAGCGGAATACCAAGCCGCGACTGCTTTGCCGCTTCTTGTGCTTGGCGGAGGCTGTCCGGCGCAGTAATATTGAGGATGCTGCCAATGCGCCCCTGCCGCGCCGCCTCCAGCTGCGCCTTGTTGAACCGGCCGCCTTCTAAAACGCCGCCCTGGACCATCGTAAGCTGGCCGATCTTTTCTTCCAGACTCATGCTGGCGAGCAGGCTTTCGATCCTGTTTCCCGGGCCGCTGTAAGTCATGGCGCTCTCTCAATCGTTACCGTGCTATGATGAGACTATAGGGCATAATGTTTTAGATCATTAATTCAACGGTTTGCGTCAAAGAAAGCAGGGGCGATGATGAAATCCGCTGAAGTACAGGATCCCTCCAATAGTGACAACATATTTGCACAAGGCCGAGAATTCTTACATCTTCTGCGTTTTTCCAAACAAAAGAAAAAACTCATTATATTCGCAGCGTCGATCGTTTTTGTCATAATACTCAATGCAGTTGCACAAGTTCGGCTAAATTCTTGGCAGGGTGACCTCTATGACTCGATTTCCGACCGCCAACTCGATGTCTTTTACACCCAGCTCGGCCTTTACGGCATACTCATCAGCGTCTTGCTGACCCTCGGTTTTACGCAGACATGGCTCCATGAAAAGCTCAAAGTGTTCATGCGGGAAACCGTCAGCTTTGACTTGCTCGATGAATGGCTCA
>CAZMAC010000636.1:0-571 GCA_964564085.1 uncultured Hyphomicrobiaceae bacterium | reverse complement strand
GGCCCGCAGCCACGCCAGCATGGCCGCACTGACCGCCAGGGCCACCGCCGCCAGGATCCAGGGCATATGGGCTTCCCCACTGGCGAACATCGAAAAGCTGATGCCAGGGTTCCAAACATGGACCAAGTTCAGCACCGGCAGAAGCTCGATGAATGGCTCAAGCCGAAACGCGCCTATCGCCTGCCCCTGGCCGGCGATATCGGCGTGCACCCCGACCAGCGTATCCAGGATGACACGCGGCGTCTGACCGAGCTGTCGGTCGATTTTGCCGTCGGCCTTGTAAGTGCGACGCTCATGCTGGTCAGTTTCATCGGCGTGCTTTGGGTGCTTTCCGCGCAAGTGGTTTTCAATGTCAATGGCGCGTCATTCTCAATTCCCGGCTATATGTTCTGGGCGGCAATCCTTTACGCCCTTGTCGGGTCTTACGTCACATATAAAGTCGGAAAACCGCTGATTCAGGCCAACACGGATCTGCGCGCCGCCGAAGCCGATTTCCGTTTTCAGCTGGTTCGTGTCAATGAATATTCTGAAGCCATTGCGATTTATCGGGGCGAGGCGGATGAAAAACGCC
>CAZMAC010000635.1:0-2019 GCA_964564085.1 uncultured Hyphomicrobiaceae bacterium | reverse complement strand
TTTTGCATCAATTTTACCAAACTCCGGCTGTCGCCTCCGTTTGGATCGATGCACTTGACCGT
This sequence comes from uncultured Hyphomicrobiaceae bacterium, assembly GCA_964564085.1. GTDB lineage: Bacteria > Pseudomonadota > Alphaproteobacteria > Rhizobiales > Rhodomicrobiaceae > JAHQVI01. The sequence continues at coordinate 1,957 of CAZMAC010000635.1, read as the reverse complement.
GATCGGCTTGACATATCGCTTTCAGTAATTGATCCAATCCCTTGCTTATCAACCCAATTAACGGATTGACCTATGCAGGCTGAAGATATTCCGCCCGGCGCTTTAAGCACGGGCATCGATCCCGCTACGCAGCAAACACCAGCCGCTTGCGGTATCGCCATTATGGCGAAAGCGTCACGCCCTGGCCTGACGAAAACACGGCTCGTGCCGCCGTTAAGTCCTGAAGAAGCCGCCCAGTTGAATACGGCTTTTTTGAAAGACGTCGCTGAAACGCTTCGATTTGCGTGCAATTCATCGGACATTGCTGGCTATGTTGCCTATGGACCGACGAATTCGGGAGGGTACTTCCGCCAGCATTTGCCTGCACGGATCAGGCCGTTTGAGTGCTGGACCGGCGATCTGACAGGCGATGTGCTGGCTGCGATGGGCCGGTTGTTTGACAGTGGCCACGCCGCTGCTTGCGTCATGAACTCCGATAGCCCGACTTTGCCGCCCGATATTCTGATTCAGGCAGCCAGGGAGCTGGAAACGGGCTCAAACAATATCGTGCTGGGGCCGTCTGATGATGGCGGCTTTTATTTACTGGGCACTCGCGCACCCTATCCCGCTTTATTCGATGGCATTGTCTGGAGCACCGACGGTGTCGCTGCCCATGTTACCGCGCAGGCTAAAAAGCTCGGTCTCCAGGTTCGGGAGCTTCCCCTCTGGTACGATGTCGACGACGCCAGCGCGCTTCAACGGTTGGTGGAGAATCTGAGTTCACCGTTGCTTGTGTCAGATCGCGATGGGACAATTCTTGGTGAACATACGAGACAGCTTCTTCAAATCTGGATAAATGAGACTGACTTCGCGGATAGGCTTGGAAAGCCTGTCGACGGGGCGCGCGCTGGTTCTACTTGAAAAGGTGCGGTCTCATGATGCAATGAATTCAACGATCGAATGTGGATGTCTGTTATGAGCCGAACTTTTTCGATTATTCCTCTCTTCCTAGCGCTTGCGATCCTGCTCCCAACCGGACCCGCACATGCGCAACACACGCAAAATGCCACGGGCGAGCAGGCTTATGCGCGCCTCTTGAGCAGCTATGTCGTTAAAGGTGAAGATGGTATCACGCGAGTCGCCTATGAGCGCTGGCATGGAAATAGTGACGACCGCGCGGCGCTTGACGCCTATATCGATTTTCTTGAGTCTCAAAAGCCCTCGGCCATGCCGCGTGATGGCGCCTTTGCTTATTGGGTCAATCTCTATAATGCGGTGACGCTCAAGGTCATTCTCGACAATTACCCTGTTGATTCGATCCGAGATATCGCCAGTACCGGCACGGGCCTGTTCGATCTCAAAGCCTATACCGGGCCGTGGCGCACCAAGCTGGTGACTGTGGAGGGTAAAGAGCTCTCCCTCGATGACATCGAGCATGAAATCTTGCGGCCGCAATTTAAGGACCCACGCATTCATTATGGGGTAAATTGTGCCTCGATCGGCTGTCCGAATCTGATGGCGAAACCATGGACGGCGAGTACGCTCGATGCGGATCTGGATGTTGCGGCACGCGATTATGTCAATCATCCGCGCGGTGTGACCGTTGCCGGGGACGGCAGGATTACGGTCTCAAGCATTTATAGCTGGTTTCAGGAGGATTTCGGGGGCAGCAAGGCCGGCGTTCTCGATCATTTGCGCCAATATGCTGGTCCGGAGCTAAAGAAAAAGCTTGAAGGCAAGACGAGCTACGATGCTGACGACTATGATTGGTCGCTGAATTCGGTGAAGTCCGCCAAGACCGCCGGGTAAGGCGTCTTGAAACGGCTTGCCGGTTTTGCATGGCTTGGTGGCGCCGCCGTAATCGCCGTCGCCAGCCAAATCTGGCTCGCCGCTGTCGCGCCGTCACTGACCCACCAGACAGCATCGCAGCTTTCGGGCGTCTTACCTCTTCTGACGGTCCTGCCCTTGTCAACGGCTG
>CAZMAC010000634.1:0-2023 GCA_964564085.1 uncultured Hyphomicrobiaceae bacterium | reverse complement strand
AGAAGCTTCTTCGGAATCACAACAGCGATTTCGCCTTCGCTGGTGTGTTTTTGTACGTCAAGACTATTCAATACATTTGCATCGAGTTTGCCGACAATCACTAACTCGTTCTGATTGTCACTCTCAAGAACCGTTGGACACCGGCCCGTCTCGCATCCTTTTGCTATGACGCGAAATGGACCTGCTTTCGTCAAAGCATTCATCGATGCCTCCCAACTCAGTCCGCCTTCTCTTATTTTTATCATATTTCGGGTAGAGGCGCAGCGATTATGAGAGGCCAGCTTTGTTCAAAAAAATGTAAACGAATTGGAATGAATAGCGTGCCTTGAGGAAATATTATGCTCGCCTGCCCTGATAGACCCAGCGAATAAGAGCGGCGCAAGGTATAAACCATATGACAACTACAAAGAAATAGAACACGAGATGCCAGCCGGTTGCCAGGTCGGGCAGGCGCGCGAGTGCGATTGAAATCGCAAACCAATAGTAGATCAGCGAGAAGACAATCAGAGCCATACCGCCGATGAATTTACGGAGACGCATGTTCATTAGGAGTGTTTATCTGTATTAGATGCGGTCGCCAAGACCGCTTTTCATGTGCAGGCCGCGTCATTCATCCTCATGGTTTGACTCCATCGGGCAGATTAGGGTGTCTCAAAGAAAAGTATGGCAGCTCGCCGTTTGGCGAGAGCAACGCGTATCCAATTGGACGCGGACAGTGGATCTAAGCAGCGGGTATTCTTCCATTTTCGTGCTCCTGCCTTTCAAATTCATTTGGGATTAACCTCGATCAAAGAAACAAATCAATGTCATCGATTGCCCACAGCACCATTGACCGTAGAAAAGATGTGCGCGCGTCTTCTGACGTTATTTTGCGTGCCTGGCTTTTCAGTGTTGCAGGCCTCATCTTTGCGATGGTGCTGGTGGGGGGGGCAACGAGGCTGACCGACTCCGGCCTCTCAATAACCGAATGGCAGCCCATTCTCGGCGTTATTCCGCCACTAAACCGGGCGGATTGGCTGGAAGCCTTTCGGAAATATCAGCAAATCCCTGAATATCAGCTGATCAACAAGGGTATGAGCCTGGAAGCCTTTAAAACTATCTATTGGTGGGAATGGGCGCATCGTTTTCTCGGGCGTTTCATCGGCGTTGCGTTTTTCGTTCCATTTCTCATCTTTTGGCTGCGCGGGATGATTCCGCGCCCGTTGTTCCCTAAGCTTCTGACGATCTTTATTCTTGGCGGCGCTCAGGGCGCTCTCGGCTGGTACATGGTGCAAAGCGGGCTTTCGGAGCGGACGGATGTCAGCCAGTATCGGCTCGTTGCGCATCTAGGTCTGGCCGTGCTTATTTACGGCGCAATTCTTTGGGTCGCTTTTGGGTTGAATGGGACAGGGCGTCCATCGGCGCCGAAAAGTTTTGTGCCACGTTATTTGCAAGCATTTGCGACGGTTTTAGCCGGTTTCATTTTTTTGCAAATCCTTCTCGGCGGTTTTGTCGCCGGGACCGATGCGGGGCTGTCTCATAACACCTGGCCGCTTATGGATGGCGCGATCATTCCTGACGGCCTCGGTGTGATGCAGCCCTGGTATATCAACCACTTCGAGAATGTTCTGACGGTTCAGTTCAATCACCGCATGCTGGCTTATCTCATTGCTATGATGGCTGTGCTGAATTTTTGGCTCGCCTGGAGGGGTGCCGGACCAGCTTTTCAAGAGCTGTCATTCGCCCTTTTGGCGGTCGTCGTCGCACAGACCGTGCTTGGCATTTTTGCTCTGCTTACGCAGCTGCAAATTGGCTGGGCTCTGGCCCATCAGGCGGGGGCGCTCATCCTCTTAGGTCTGGCGCTCTACTATCTCCACCATCTTACGCTTCAGGTCGCTTCACGTTAAGGACCCAGCTCGACCATGCGCCAAGCCCATTCCTATGTAAGCGCCTAACAAACCGCATCTACGATGCGCTGCGTTGACGTGGCGGAATTGCGCCCATGTAGGATCTTGCGATGAGGGCGGCATGGACGGACGCGATC
>CAZMAC010000633.1:0-2036 GCA_964564085.1 uncultured Hyphomicrobiaceae bacterium | reverse complement strand
CGAGTGGAACAGCAAGGGGCTGCAACAGGCAATCAAGATTTACAGACAGCTCTTGCTGGCAGAGCCGCCCGAAAGTTCGACCGGCCGCAGGGGCAAGGTTCAAAATAAGCTCGGACTGGCATTGCTGCGTTACGGCGTCGGTCAGAGAAGCGTGCCGGATATGAAAGAGGCCATAGCCGCTTTCGAGGCGGTACTGGAGAGCGAAACGAAAGACCGCGACCCGATAGCCTGGGCGATGGCGCAATCCAACCTCGCCGCCGCGTTGTTCCGACTTGGCGTACAGGAAAAAGACGCCGAGAGCCTTCAGAAATCTGTCGCCGCCTATCGGCTTGCTCTTGAAAGCACGAGCGTTGAGCAAGCGCCTGAAGATTGGGTTTCGCGGCAAAATGGCTTAGGGGCGGCATTGTGGTCGCTCGGCAGTCAGGAAAAGACCGCGCGCTATCTTGAGGACGCCGTTGCCGCGTTTTCCGAGGCTCTGAAAGGATTGAGCGCCAGTCGAAATCCAAGAGATTGGGGCGCGACCCAGAATAATTTAGGTGCGGCCCTTTTTGCTCTTGCCGAACTTGAACAGGGCGATGAGCATTTGAAACGCGCTGTTATGGCATTTAAGGCATCGCTTTCCGCATATCAGGACGCAAGCGCTTTGTATTTCGTTGTCGGCGTCCGAAATAATCTGAAAAGCGCTGAGGCCATGTTGCGAGAACGCCAGGCGAAGTCTGGGAACCCCTGAATTGGCAAGGCAAGACGGCCGCAACGATTGGCTAAGCCCTATCATCGAACCACACGCTCTCAATTGTTTCGGTCCCCATAGCTGCTGTCGCTCGCTCATTTGAACCAGGCGGGAGCCATTCTGCGACTTATTTGTAACGGTCTCGTCCCGTTCTGAGACAAGACGGCAGCTTCAGGCGAAGCCGTTAAGATCCTGATCACCAGTTGCGCATAAGGTAAGCGCCAAGACCGCTTCTCAGGCCGGGAGCAACCTGCTTTGGGGATGCGAGCGACATCGCCCAATGGCAAGCGGCCTCGTTCCTGTTTTTGTAAATAGGAGTACCATTATGACGATGACGATGAATTTTGACCCGCGCGCTCTCGATCTTGTTGAGGAAGAGACTTTCGGACCACCGCCGCGCTTCCTTCTGGAAGACCGCGCATCGGTCATGGGGGCAGGCGAGCTGGAATCTACCGATGAGCAGGACGATAGCTTGTCAGCACTGGATAAAGTGAAGTCATTCTTAGGGATTCTTTGACGTAATAGAGCATTTTCAGGCGAAGTGGACACCGGTTTTCCGTCCGAAAATGCGGTAAAATAAAGACTTAGAGTCGCCTGAGCGATTCCATAAAAAGCGAAATGAGTTTAGACGGCCTGGCGCCACAGGCTCCCATAAACCGCGTTCGAACTCGACAAAAAGCAGACGCCAAATTTGCGACAAAACAGAAGTTGCTTTTCGTTCAGCGCTCGTTGAAAAAAGCTGCCTTAGAGTCGTTGCGCTTTTCACGGAATCGCTCAGGCGACTCTAAGTCTTTTTTTTGTCGTGTTTCCGGACGGCGAACCGGTGTCCACTTCGCCTGGAAACGCTCTAAGAGTGCTTTAAAAGGCTTACGAGCCTTTGGGCAGCGAATGAAAATCGCAGCTTTGCATGAGCGGGCTTTGTAAAAAGCGAAGCGGCCCCAGCCGGGTATTGGGGCGAAGTCCGCGTTTAAGCATGGAGCTGGGGCTTTGTTCCGACTCCATAATTGTCGAACGGGCTCTTACAGCGAGAGGCTGGTTTGGGTTTGCCGGATTTACGCGAAAATCCGTATCTTGCTTGGAGCACCGCCATCGTCTTCGGCGGTCTCATTCACTTGCTTTTGTGGCCGATATCGGAGCCGCCGGTTCTTTTCAGCGATTTTATGAAAGCCTACTGGGTCGCTGGTGAGCATCTTTGGCAAGGCGGGCTGGAGGCTGGATATCCATTTACGCCGATCCAGGGAAACTGGTCCAATCTGCCGGTTCTTGCCTGGCCTTTTGCCCTGCTTGTGCCGCTGGGCCGGGAAAT
>CAZMAC010000632.1:0-2037 GCA_964564085.1 uncultured Hyphomicrobiaceae bacterium | reverse complement strand
CAGCTGCACGTCTCGCTGCGGATTCTCTTGCTGCCCGCTCGGCTTCCTCAGCGGCACGTCGTTCTGCGGCTTCTGTCGCCGGCAGTGCGGCTTCTTCTGCGGCTCGTCGTTCAGCAGCTTCTCTCGCTGCCCGCTCAGCTTCCTCAGCGGCACGTCGCTCGGCGGCTTCTTTTGCGGCACGCTCGGCTTCTTCGGCAGCGCGTCGTTCAGCCGCCTCCTCTGGCGTGTCGCCGCTCAGCTTCGCAACATTGTCGCCGTCTCCTGCTGCGGGATAGGTCAGATCGAACAAAGCCGCCAGCCTTGTCAGAAAGTTCGATAAAGAAAACGACGAATTACTGGCCTCATACAGTTTCTGGCAAAGGGCTGCAAAATAGGCTCGGCTGACTGTTCCCTTATCCAACCCATAAGAACTGGCGAGCCTTGCGACACTGCGCTGTGCAGCCCGGGTCAGTTCGTCCTGAGATTTGTAGAGTTGAGCATCAGCTCTGGCCTTGTTGGCAATCGCTCTGGCCGCATTGTTGGATGCCACTCTAACCGGGATCGAACATCCTTTAATTCTTTCAGTAAGCTCCACAGGCTGAGATGCGCGTTCAGCTTCCTCAGCCGCGCGCCGTTCGGCGGCTCCTCTTGCCGCGCGTTCGGCTTCTTCCGCAGCGCGCTGTTCAGCGGCTTCTCTCGCTGCGCGTTCAGCTTCTTCCGCCGCGCGCTGTTCGGCGGCTTCTCTTGCTGCGCGTTCAGCTTCCTCGGCCGCGCGCCGTTCAGTAGCTTCTCTCGCTGCGCGTTCAGCTTCTTCTGCAGCCCGGCGTTCAGCAGCTTCTCTTGCAGCACGCTCAGCTTCCTCAGCCGCTTTTCGTTCTGCCTCTCTTTTCGCTGCGCGTGCAGCATCCCGCTCGGCCCGCGCACTGGAAGCCTGGTCTGCCCGCGACTCAGCCTCAGCCGTTCCGCCCGGCTGCATATCCGCAGCGTGGACCAAACTTGAAAAGAAAATAATTAGAGCGAAGATGATATACCGCATACTCAAAATCCTCCCCAACCCCAACGAGGTACAATCCCGCTAGCCCCAGCGGCACAGATCGTCTTTTCAATAACATGGGAAATGCTGGCGCGTTAACCTATTCTAGCATCACTCACGTGCATAAAACGCGTCAAGAGCTTGAAATGACGCCATTTTCAGCGTTTGCCAGAAAAATTCTATTGAACTGTTCCGTAAATGCAGCAAAGCGTCCTTCAGCGATGGCAGAGCGCGCTTCTGCCATAAGCTCTTGATAAAAATGGATATTCGCCCAGCTCAAAAGCATTGAACCAAGAATTTCACCGGCCTTGAACAAATGGTGCAAATAGGCGCGGGAGTAGTCACGCGCGGCTGGGCAAGAGCTTTTTTCATCGAGTGGCCGGGAGTCCTCGGCATGGATTGAATTGCGCAAATTTACTTTTCCCGACCAGGTAAAAGCCTGCCCGTGCCGGCCGGAGCGCGTAGGCATGACGCAATCGAACATGTCGATGCCACGCGCGATAGCGGCGACGAGATCGGCTGGTGTGCCCACACCCATCAAATAGCGCGGCTTATGATCGGGCAGGAGCGGTGCGGTCTGTTCCAAAGTTTTCAGCATGAGGGCAGGGCCTTCGCCAACAGCGAGACCGCCGACGGCGTAACCGGGAAAATCCATTGCGGTGAGCGCCTTCGCCGAACGTGCCCGGAGATCGGGATAAACACCGCCCTGAACAATGCCGAATAGCGCCTGATGGCTTCCGCCCAGTTTTTCAAATGTGGCGCGGGATCTTTCCCCCCATTGCAACGAGAGCTCCATGGATTGGCGCGCCTCGTCCCATGTCGCGGGGAAGGGGGTGCATTCATCGAACTGCATTTGAATATCGGCGCCGAGCAATGTCTGGATTTCAATGGAGCGCTCCGGGCTCAAATGATGGCTGCTGCCGTCGATATGCGATTGGAATGTGACGCCATCCGTCGAAATCTTGCGCAGCTGGGCCAGCGACATGACCTGAAAGCCGCCGCTGTCGGTCAGGATCGGGCCGGAC
>CAZMAC010000631.1:0-2043 GCA_964564085.1 uncultured Hyphomicrobiaceae bacterium | reverse complement strand
CCGCCGCGCTGTCCTCCTGACCGCGCGGGCTCAGGATTTAGAGCCAAAGGAAGCTGGCCGGGCTGCCGACCTTGCATTGGAAGCGCACCGTCTTGCACCTGATTTCATACCGGCCGCGGTCATCGCCGGACGTATTCTTGCCAGTCAGGGAAACACCGGAAGAGCTGCGCGCGTTTTGGCGCGGACCTGGCAATATATGCCGCACCCCGATCTCGCCCTCAGCTACGCTTATGCTCGCCCCGGCGATTCGCCACGCGATCGTCTTGCACGGATCAAATCTTTGATTGTGATGACGCCGGATGATCCGGAGGCCCGCATAGCGCTGGCGTCGGCCGCCGTCGATGCCCATGACTGGCAAGAAGCGCGTGATGCATTGGAGCCGCTCTTGAATAAAGATGCCTCCATGCGTGTTTGCGCTCTGATGGCCCGCATCGAGGGCGGCGAGCATCGGGATGCCGGACGCGTGCGCGAATGGCTCGCAAGGGCCTTGAGGGCTCCGCGCGATGCGGCATGGATCGCTGACGGCATGATTTCGAACAAGTGGAGGCCCGTCTCACCGGTCACCGGTGCGCTTGACGCATTCGAATGGGGCATTCCGCCGGACCATTCGAAATCAACTGAAGGCGATCCGCTTTTCGAAGAAATTTCGGCATTGAGCCATGAACTTGAAGCGGCCACCAAACAAATCGGCGATGCCAAGCTGGTCGATGACGATCAGGGTCCGCACGAAAAAACCGAACCGCTGACGATCACCGCCACGGCCAATAAGGAAGCGGCGGCCACAGCCGGTACCGCGCCGGAAACGGTGTCAGAACCGGATGCCAGGACACCTCAATCTGGTCCCGTAAGCCCAGAGAAGGCCAAGAATGAAGCCCAAGCAGCGTCTGCAAAACAAGCATCTTCTGCCAATCACATGGCCCCGCCACCTGCGCCTGATCATCCGAAGGGACCGGACCCGGATAGTAAGAGCACGTCAGCTCTTGTAAGGGGCGCAGCCAGGGCAAGGGAAACGAACGCTCAAACCCATGCAGGATCTGCGGGAGGGGTGCCTGACAAGCAACTCGCACCGTCGCCAGCGCCTGGTCATTCGCAGGGATCGGGTCTCGACAGCACCAGCACGTCGGCCATCGTAAGGGGCGCGGCAAGGGCAAGGGAAGCAAATGCTGATATGACGTCTATGGCTAGCCAAGCGCCGCCCCTGCCAGCGCCCGGTTATCCGCAAGGCCAGGATCCCGATAGTGGAAGCACGTCAGCCATTGCGAGAGGAGCGGCCAGAGCAAGAGAAGCAAACGTTCAAGTTCATTCGGCGTCCGCAAAAGGAACCGCTTCTGCCGATCGAACGCCTTCACTGCCTGCGCCTGATCATCTACAAGGACCAGATCCCGACAGCACGAGCACATCGGCTATCGTCAGGGGTGCAGCTAAGGCAAGAGAAGAAGCCGAACAATTCGGCTCAGCCTCCGAAGCCCTACCGGTTAGTCGACCTGGTGCAGGAGGCACAGAGTCTCAAATGCCGGACTCGGCAGAAAACACACCACCGAAAATTTTCATGTCCGGCCGCCCGCCAGACGATCCTGGCCCCGGGTCTGCTGATTTCGACGAAGCCAGTACGCCCTATACGCGCTATCGCACGCCGCCGAAACAGCAATCCACTTGAGACATGTTAAAAGCCGCATTGTCTATGGCTTTTCTGTCCGCAAGCTTTACCGCGTTAGCCTGTTGCGGACAGCTGCTGTTCGAATAAACTTAAGTAGGCGAGACTTTCCGATTAAGAGATCCAAGGCTACTCTTCGGGGCCATTTCGCTTTTCACGGGACGCTCGGGCAACTCTAAGCTTCCGTTTTATCGCGTTTCCGGACGGCGAACCGGTGTCCACTTCGCCTGGAAACGCTCCAGTGCAGACTTGCAATTGGCATCGCTTGCAGCTATCGCTATTGACGCTGAAATCGAAGTCAGACTGGATTACGAGAACTCAGTCTTGTAACGGAGCCGCAATAGCTCAGTCGGTAGAGCGGCGCATTCGTAATGCGTAGGTCGGGGGTT
>CAZMAC010000630.1:0-2043 GCA_964564085.1 uncultured Hyphomicrobiaceae bacterium | reverse complement strand
AAAATCAATATCTTAGTGTCCCTTAAGATTCCGAAATTCGCTACGGAACGTGCTGAAATAATCGGGCGAATTTCGGAATCGGGACACTAGCTTGGTTTAAAAGAACTTAGCGGACCTCTATTGCTTTTCTGGTATAGTTTTTGGTCTAACGGTGCTCTCAATGCCCGAAACGAATCTGTGGCAATGGCAGTTTGGGGCCGCCGACGAAGAGCAACGCGCCTCGTTACGAAAGACGCGGATTTGCTTCTCTGAAATCGATAGCTGGTACGACGATAGCCACGCTGATGCTTTCCAGGCCTTTAATAAATCATCCGAAAGACTTTTTCAGCTTTCTGGCCGAGAAGCGCGCTTAAAGGCGCTTTGTGAGAAGGCTGCTTCGCTTGGCTCCATGTCTTCAAATGCGGAGGCAAGGCGCTTTTTCGAAGTCAACTTCTCTGCTTATCATGTCATCCGACCTGCCGACGGCGCTATGGTGACAGGCTATTTCGAACCCGAATTGCCGGGATCGCTTCAGCCTGACGATATCTTCAATATTCCGATCTACGCTTTGCCTGATGATCTAATCCTGCTTACGGATGAAACCAGCCGTGACGGATTGCCCGGCGATTTTACGGCTGCGCGGAAGTCGGCTGACAGACTCGTTCCTTATTATACGCGCCAGGAAATCGAAGAAGGTGCATTAAGCGGGCGCGGACTTGAGATCGCTTATGTGGCGGATGCTGCTGAGGCGTTCATCATGCAAGTTCAGGGTTCCGGTTTGATCCGGCTTCAGAATGGAAACGCGCTTCGGGTTAATTTTGCGGGGAAAAACGGCTATCCTTACACCTCGATCGGAAAGCTCCTGATCGAGCGCGGCGAGCTTCAGCCGGAAAAAGCGACGCTCGACGGCCTGCTGGATTGGCTCCGCGCGAATAACGAGCGGGGCCGCCGGCTTATGCGGGAGAATAAATCCTATCCGTTCTTCCGCGTCCTAAGTGATGCGGAGGCCGGCAACGGTCCTTATGGGTCCATGGGCGCGTCTTTAACATCTGGACGCAGTTTGGCGGTCGATCCGCGTTATCATCAGCTTGGCTTACCGATTTGGGTCGCTGCTCAGGAGCTGAAAGATGAAAAAGAACAGCCCTTTAAGCGCCTGATGATCGCTCAAGACACCGGATCTGCAATTCGCGGTCCGGTACGCGGCGATATTTTTTGGGGGAGCGGGTTCGAAGCAGGAAATATTGCCGGTAAGACAAAACATATCTGTGATTTTTATATACTTATCCCAAATTAACTGATGATCCGGCAGAGTTCGAACTCTGCTTATAAGGGATAAGTATGACTTCGAAGCCGCCATCGCATAAAAGGCCGCTGAGCGCCGAAGAGGCCGAGCTCTGGGCTCATGCGATGCGCGATGCAAAAACACTTCGGCGCAAATATGCGGCCGATCATAAAGCTCAGCTTGGTGAGACGTCGGATTCTGATGCCTCGCAGGCTGATTCGTTCAAAACATCGCAAAACAGTCGGCATCGCGAATCGACAAATACCGGCCCGGCCGTTCGCCCCGATGTGCCAAAGTCCCCGCCCCGCGTCCCTCCCGTTGCGCGTTTTGATGAGCGCCAACGCCGCAAACTTGCCCGCAATGCTGAACGGATCGATGCTCGCCTCGACCTTCACGGCATGCGTCAGCGTGAAGCCCATACCGCGCTGCGCAGTTTTCTCATGGCGTCTGCGGCGCGTAGTTGTCGCAATGTACTGATCATCACCGGCAAGGGAATGCGCGGTGAGGCTGAGCGAAACCGGGATTTTTTCCTGGAAGAGCGAGGCATACTCCGGCGGCTCGTCCCGCAATGGCTTGGCGAGCCTGAATTTCGCTCGATTGTTTTGAGCTTCACGACGGCCGCGGCCCGTCATGGAGGGGAAGGCGCGCTCTATGTGAGGCTGCGCAGGCCACGTGAGCATGTCAGATAAATGCATGGCCCAATCCGGGATCTAAAGCGTGTCGCGGTGAATGGTATCACAGTACACGACTCACGTCTTTAATTGTTGTTTTGGCTCGATATT
>CAZMAC010000629.1:0-2046 GCA_964564085.1 uncultured Hyphomicrobiaceae bacterium | reverse complement strand
CCGCAAAAGCATGTCCCCGTGGAGACGGGGATGCGGAGCGGTTGCCTGTCCCGGCCCAAGGTGAGAGCTTGTCGCTCACCATAAAGGTTCCCGAGCCGGGCCGGGATGCGGCAAAGCTGATGCACAAGCAAATAAGTAAAAACTCGTGGGCGTGCCCAGCGAGGCGTCCGATGCTGACCGAAGGCATGGGTCACGAAGCGCCCGCACCCGCCTTTCCGCGGATCATGCCGCGGCTCGGATCGTAGCCGCGAACAGCCAGGGCAAAGAACACGGCGAAGGCCAGGAACGTCCATCCCAGGGCAGGCAGATTGAGCTGGCCGTAGAGCGAAAAGCGGATCAGCTCGACGGCATAGGTAAACGGATTGACCGCGCAAATGTCACGCAACAGCGGCGAGCTTTCGCCCATTTTCCAAAGCGGGTAAAGCGCGGTGGACAGAAAGAACATCGGGAAGATCACGAAATTCATCACGCCTGCGAAATTCTCCAGCCGGTCGATGGTTGAAGAGAGCAGCAGACCAAGCGCGCCGAGCATAAGGCCGGAAACGATAAGCGCCGGGAGCACCAGCAGATAGCCATACCAGGGCAGGACGATGCCGATCGCTGCGGCAATCGCAAGAAAGGCGTAGACTTGCAGGGTCGAAATCGTACAGCCGGCGACAAGCTTGCAGAATAAAAGCCACCAGCGCGGCAGCGGACTGGTCAGCAAGAGCCGCATGGAGCCCATTTCCCGATCATAGACCAGCGAAAGCGAAGACTGCATCCCATTGAAGAGCTGGATCATGCCGCACAGGCCGGGAACGATATAGACCTCATAGGTGATGTAGGTCTGATAGGGCGGGATGATCGAGAGCCCGAGCGCGGCGCGGAAACCGGCGGCAAAAACGACCAGCCAGACCAGCGGACGGACAAGGGCAGCGACAAAGCGTTCTCGTTGCGTGATGAAACGCAGCGCCTCGCGCCAGATGATCGCGATGAGTGCGGGCAGCCAGGCATTCATAAAGCAGCCTCCTGGCCGGTCAGCGCCGCAAATCGGTCGGCGAGCGGTTCTGCGCCGGAGATTTTTTCCATCTCGCCCTGTGCAACGCTCCGCCCGCGATGGAGAATGACGAGTTGATCGTCAAGCTCCACTTCATCAACCAGATGCGTCGCCCAAAGCGCGGTCAGTCCTTCGTCCCGGCAGAGCGCGTGAACATGATTGGTGATTGCCATGCGTGTCGCCACATCGAGGCCGACGGTCGGTTCATCGAGCAGCAGAAGCGAGGGCCCGTGAATGAGCGCGCGGGCGATCTCCATACGGCGGCGATGGCCACCATTCAGATTGCGTGCAACCTCGCCGGCACGTTCACGCATTCCCAGCCGGTCAAGAGCTGCTTCGATTTGTTTCGCCGCTTCCCTGCCGGACAGACCGTGCAAAGCTGCGTAATAGGAAAGATTGCGCCAAACGGTGAGGTCAAGGTCGAGCGTCGGCTGCTGAAAGACGACACCCATCCGGGCCAGCGCCTTACGCGGCTCTTTGGCCAGATCGATCCCGGCAATCTCGATACGGCCTTTATTTGGCAAAAAAAGTCGCGTCAGAAGGGCGAAAAGCGTGGTCTTACCCGCACCGTTCGGGCCGAGAAGCGCGCAAAAATAGCCGGACGCGACCTCAAATGACACATCGTCCAGCGCCTGCTTTGGTCCATATGCGTAGGACAGATTTGCAGCAGCCAATCCGCTCATTACGCGTCCGTCATGTTCGACAAAATGGCACTCCACTCGATAGGCCGGCCATGAAAGCAAACAAAGCACCATTTTGCTCTATGGCACCGAAAACTGGGTTCCTCAGAAGATTTCAATCGCGAATAGAGCATAATGTTTCAAACCTACCCACTAATGAAAGAACAGCAAAAGCCTGACAAGGTCATTTGGATCAAGAGTAGAAATCAGATCATGTGCAATCCAATAGACAATGTTTGCATCACGACATTTTTGAATTATCGGAGCTAATCCTTACTAATCAGACGTGATAAAATCTACACGGGTAAAGCAGAAAAGGAAAAATCGCAT
>CAZMAC010000628.1:0-2050 GCA_964564085.1 uncultured Hyphomicrobiaceae bacterium | reverse complement strand
GCACCGCTTTGTTGGCATTGGCCAATATATTGAGAAGGACTTGGCTTAGCTTTTGACGGTCAGATATCAATTCAATGTTCGGGATCGATACAAAGCGAAGCTTGTTTTCACGCGCATCGAGCTGATGCTCCATAATGTTTTGAATTTCCTTCAGGCAGCTTTTCAGACTGAAGGTGCTGATATTGGCCGAAAATCTTTGCGCCTCGATCTGAGAAAAATCCAGAATCTCATTCACGACCGACAGAAGATGCTTGGCGCTTGATTGAATATCGTAAAGGTAGGACTTGTATTTCTTATTTTCGACCGGACCGTGCAACTCATTACACATAACGTCCGCAAATCCCATGATCGCATTAAGAGGTGTACGGATTTCATGCGTCATATTGGATAGGAACGCGCTCTTCGCACGGTTAGCAGCTTCGGCGGCCTCTTTGGCCCGACGAAGCGAATATTCGGTATGTTTCAGCCGTGTAATCTCTATGCCGGAATAGACGATGAGCTTGTTACCGGTATCATCTTTTTCAATGGATTTCGGGGCGACAAGAAACACGTGATCGCGTCCGTCGCCCCCAGTTAATTCGATCTCATACGATTTGGTGTGAAGGGCATCCGCACTACTTGTATCTATGGCGGAAACCTTATCGGCCAGGAACCGGATATCGTTTGGACTGGCGTCGGACGGGAGCCCAAGGAATTCGAAGCAGTAATTATTCGCAAAGACACATTGCCCTGCAGCATCGACGGCAAAAACCAGCGCCGGAACACTATCGATTATACTGGTGAAGCGGTGCTGCGTCTCCAGCGAACGATAGCGTGTCTCCAAAAGCTCGCTCTCTAAGGATCGGCTTTGTGATTTCAAGTTTTTTTGATGAAGACTGAGCCGAAGCAGATTTCGGGCGCGAGCCTGAAATTCAAAAGTATCGAACGGAACCATAAGAAAGTCAGTTGCACCGGCAATGAGTGCGCGGTGACGATTATCGGTCTCATTCTGGCTGGATATGACGATGACAGGAATATCCTGGAAATCCGGTTTCTTCCGAAATTCTTGAAGAAACTCGTCTGCATTCATGCCAGGCATATTGAAATCTGTGATGACAACGTCAGGATCGGTTTCATCGAACGCTTTAAGTGCTTCGATAGCGGACGAATAGCTTGAGACATGCCTGACTTCCGGGAGTCGCTGTGCGAGATGCTCCAGAAAGCTTCGATTGCTTTCAAGATCATCGATAATCGCAATTGACGAGCTGAAAAGCTCATCATTCAGCTTTTTCGCTAACTGATCGTCAGATAATGGTCTATTCTGGTACGCCATACTAAAACTTTAACTACGTTATGATAATTGTTTTAATTATGCTGAATCGATCCCTACGCACCTTGATTTTATACTCTTGCTGGAGCAAAATTTTTGTGAATTTTAAAATGAAAACTATGAGAAAATCTAATCTTATCACATGACTTCGTGGGTCTATTCATTTCATCGAAGAGTGTGAGGTTTCCCCGGAAAAAGGGATGTATCTTAGGTTGCAGGCTGACTCCAAACATTCTACTTTAGATATTTATGACAGTTTGATTAATGAGGTTTCATGCGTGTTTCCGTCGAAGGCTGCTGTTATCAGTGGCCAACCGAAACCAATCTATTATCTCTACCGAATATACCGCTCCTGCCAGCTTCCATTCTTGACAACCAGTCGGCTTTAAAACTTCTGACCGTTTTGAACGGTCTTGACCTTTTCGAGCTCCGGCTTGAAGTCGATTTCGATCTAGCAACGATCTGGTGCTTTAAGCAACATCATCAGAGTGCAAGCTTCATACCTGCTCTGCTCAGAGATATTCGAACCGTTCAGCGCACACTTCAAGACTTCCACCGCGATGAGCCATCCGATGCTGCAAGCTTAGCCAAATTCCTAATTTGGGGCTCCGACGCTCCGGGCATATGGAACCTTGGCGGAGATCTGAAATATTTCGAAAAGCTTGTTAAACAGCGGAATTACGACCGGCTGAGAGCCCATGCCTTGAGCTGCATTGATGTTTGTATGGCTAACTATTCCAG
>CAZMAC010000627.1:0-2051 GCA_964564085.1 uncultured Hyphomicrobiaceae bacterium | reverse complement strand
GTTGAAACCTGATAAAGCAACCATAGTCACGGGCGCGTCACGCCGACGTGATGCGCATCACGATTTGTCGCATTCCTGTCATGAAAGGTTCACGGCTGGAGAGAAATAATAAAAACCGGGGTAAGCTTTTCGCCGATCTTCTCGCTTCAACTTATGGATTGAGATGATCTTACAGCGTGTCTCCCAAAAGTGGGCGCCGGTTTCGGGACAAGAGACACGCTAACACAAACAACTAAAGCGTTCCGGTGAATACCATCCACCGCGACACGTTTAGGCGGAAATCGCGAAAGGTGCCGGGCGAGTTCTTACCGGCCCGCCAGGCGGCGAAGCTCGATGACATTATTGAGGCAGTAATAGCTGCTGATCCGTCCGACCAGCTCTTTTTTACGCCAGACGCCAAGCTGACGATTGACATTTTCGCGAGCCGAACCGGTCATTGAGCAGAGGTCGGATTGGGTCAGCTTATGGCGGATCAAAATCCGCCCGCCCTCCAGGGCCTGGCCGAAGCTTTCGGACAGAAGCAGCAGCACGCGGGCAAGACGGCCGCTGAGAGGTAAGGTACTGGCCGCAGCCAAAGCATCGTTCGTTGCGCGTAGCCTCGCGCTCAGAAGTTTCAAAAAATATCTGTAAACGGCCGGATTAGCGTCGGCAAACTTTAAGAAGTTTACGGTTCCGATAAATGCGAGTTGCGAAGCAGACTGAGCGGTTACGGTTGCAGATCGAGGCGCATTCTCAAAAAGCCCCATCTCGCCGACGACATCCCCGCCGCCAAGAATCGCCAGAACCGTTTCGTTACCATCGACCGTCAGATGAGAAATTCTCAGTGAGCCGGATATAACCGCATAACAGCCATCGGAGGGATCGTCTTGAAGAAATAAGATCTGCCCGGCCTTCAATGAAACCGGTCGTGCAATCGAGGCGATATGTTGTAAAACGTCATCGGACAATCCGTGAAAAAGATTGATGTCGCTTAAAAGCTTATAATCAATCTGTCCATCGCCCATGGTCTCACACGGATCCTGCCTTACCTGCCCTGGAAGTTTATATTAATCCTTTCCTTATCGCTAAGGAACCGCCTATCGACGTTACGCTAGAGCATTTTCAAGCGAAGCATGGCCCCGTGAAGCCTGTCCCCGCGCAGGCGGGGAACGGGGCTGGATACCGGTTCGTTTGAAGAAAATGCACCAAAACAACAGATTAGAGCTTCGTTCCGATTCCATGTGATCGGAACAGGCTCAGATTTGCTGGTTTTGCCTGTCTGCGGACGAAAAACCGGCTCCTAACCCCGTTTGCACATGGCCTTTGCATTGTAAATGCATTTTCACAAATACGGGATCTTTTACCCTTTCATATTTCAATAATTATTGTATTATCGAATTCATGAAAAGCGATGAGGCAATCCGGGCGCTTGCAGCGCTCGCGCAGGAGCACCGGCTGGCGATTTTTCGCCTTCTGGTCAAAGAGGCTGGCGAGGGTTTGGCAGCTGGTGAGATTGGCGAGCGTATCGGCATCGGTCCGACTAGCGCATCCTTTCATCTGAAAGAGCTGGACCGCGCAAGGCTGATCAGCGCCAAGCGGGAAGGCCGGTTTATCCGCTATGCCTTCAATGCCGAAGCCATGCGCCGGCTTCTCACCTTTTTGATGGAAGATTGCTGTCAGGGTCGGCCCGAGCTTTGCGGAAAGCTTTTCGATGCGGATGGAAACGATGTGATGGAGGAGTTGGTCCATGGTTGATCGTATGTATAACGTCCTTTTTCTGTGTACGCATAATTCAGCCCGCTCGGTGATTGGCGAATGCATCATCAACCGGCTCGGCATGGGGAAATTCAAGGGCTTCAGTGCTGGAAGCGCGCCGCGCGGCAGCGTTCATCCTTACGCGGTCGAGCTGTTGCAAAAACAAAATTACGACGTCGGCGCTCTCCGGTCGAAATCCTGGGACGAATTTGCCGGTCCCGGTACGCCGGAGCTGGATTTCGTTTTTACGGTCTGCGATGACGCAGCCAATGAGGTCTGCCCGATCTGGCCGGGCCAGCCGATGACGGCGCATTGGG
>CAZMAC010000626.1:0-2051 GCA_964564085.1 uncultured Hyphomicrobiaceae bacterium | reverse complement strand
GACAAACAGAATGCCGCCCAATGGAGTAGTCAATTCGGGCAAGGCTTGCTCAATCATTGCCGCGTCGAGGTGACAGCCACGGCCGCTGTTGATCTGCACTGCCGTGACGCCACATGCGCGTATCCGGTCGGCATCGTGGGAAGTAGCTTGATCGCCCTCGATCACAGCGATAGCAAAGGCGTCGCGAAGGGATTCCAGTGTCCTCACGAGCAGCGTTGTCTTACCCGCACCAGGGCTGGACATCAGATTGATTGCGAGGATGCCCTGCTCGGTTAAAAATGCACGGTTGCGCGCAGCGATCGCATCGTTTTTTGCCAACAGGTCGATTTCCAGTGAGATGATCCGAGGGTCGGCATCCATGTGGGCATGGTCATGATGATGATCATGCTTATGGCCGTGATGATGATCGTGATGCGAGTGCTGCTTCTCGATTTGCGCTCCGGAACCTTCACATCCACACGTGTTGCACATCAGTCTACCTCCAATTCCGTGAGCTTGAGCTGGTCCCCGCCATCGACCATCACCCGCTGGCTGCCGCATTCGGGGCATCCCTCGACTCGTTGCAAGGCCTCGGCCAGAGTTTCGCAATCGAGGCAGGCGATCTGGCCCGGCCGGTCAATGATGATCAGCTGGGAGCCTTCTGCCACTGTGCGGCGCGTGACAACGTCGAAACAGAAGCGAAGCGCGTGGCTGTCTACATGACCGAGGCAGCCGAGTTCGACCGTGACAGTTTTCACCCGGGTAAAGTTGTGATCTCCGGCCTGGTCTTCGATGATATCGAGCAGACTGCGGCTCAGCGCCATTTCATGCATCCGTTGCCTCCATCAGCTTGATGGAGGCTGGGGCGCAGGGATCCGCAGCCAGCACTACGAGGCGCGCTAACGCCTCCGTATAATCGTTATTTGGCAGTTGTGAGAGTTGCCGGGACAGGAGACCATCTGGCGCCGTCATCCGCCCCGTCGGTGTCGACGCATGACAAGCGGTTACAAGACCGTCTTGAAGACTAATGGCATAGCGCAGCATGCCGCGTGACGTTATTGCTCGGCCGTGGCCGGTACCCGACAGTCCACGCGCAGAGGATAAACAAGCCTCTGCCTCGAGGCGTTCAGCCAGCCACAGCGCCGTCTGTAGGAGGCCGTTTACGTATCGCCAAGGCCGGCGCCATCCCCTGACGACGGAAGCGCGTATCGTCGGCGACAAGTGTTTAAGCAGACCCGACGGCGGCTCCGGCGCTACGGCACGAAGAACCGCTCCCGTAGAGCGCTTCAGCTGCCAGAGCCCGTCTTTCAGCAAAGATTTGTCGGGGTGGACTGGACCGTCAAGGCCGTCCATTCCGACGGCTTTCCTTGCCATAGCAGCGATGTCCATCGAGTATCTCAGCTCGGACACAGCGGGATACCCATTGCCCACTGTCGCCAGCTCCAAGGCGACGCGACGCGTATGACCCATCGCAGCGTCGATTGTCAGAAGGAGATTCCGGGCATCGCGCCGCGCTATGGTCTCTTTCGTCCCTTGCCCAGTATTTTCCGTCGCTCGGGCAAACCCTACCTCATGAGCGTATCTGCAAACGGAATGAACTAGGCCGAGACGCTTCCTCGCCGTAGTGCTATCTCTTCCCACAACGAGTGAACCAGGATCCGGCCGCCGATAGTGGATTCTAGTAGACCATCCCTTGGCTGAAGGACGCAGAGTGATATCAATGGCTTCTGGCACCCCTCGCGGCTGCCCGTTCGCCCGTACACTTTGTTGCGAAAGTCCGCTCAGATGCCGTTTACTGGTTTCTTCCAGCACGTTGTGTTCGAAACTGAGCGGCGATGCGTCGTGTACCATGATGATCACACCTGCTACGCATCCCCTGTAGGTACTAAGAATGATCGTCGGTGCTTATGATGTCGTTGATACAAATCAATTCAACCCGATCGAGAGGTATAGATTTTAGTGTCAGAGCCGATTGGCATGGCATTGGCTGTATGCATAAGCGTATAAAAAAGATTACAGCTAGTGGATTGACCGGAACGAAAGAGTCCTGAACGGGATTCCCCTCGGGCTCG
>CAZMAC010000625.1:0-2082 GCA_964564085.1 uncultured Hyphomicrobiaceae bacterium | reverse complement strand
TGTTTTGGTTCGACTTGTCCAAACAGAAATCCACTTATCACCGGATTCGTCTGTTCGGGTCGAACCACTAGGCGATCGCTCCTGTCGGGCCACGCTTGACGCTTTGCGAGGCTTTAGGTAACGACTGCTGTCATCATGACCGCTCACAATCCTGAGACAATCTTCGACGAACTTTGGTGGACATTTCACAATAGATATCCGTTCTTTCAGTTAAGGAATGTCGATTGGAAGAAGCAGTACGATTTATTTCGGCCAAGAATAACCAAAGACACGCCAGACGATGAGCTGTTCGACATATTTTGCGAGATGCTCAAACCGTTGAATGACGGTCACGTCGAATTGCAAGGAAGGATCCACGGAAAAAAAAGATCTTTTGTCGCCGAAGAACCGGCAAGATTTTACCGGGAATTTTCTGACCGGGACATCAAGCGTCTGTTCAAAATCACTGACGACACTCTTGTGGCCAATGGCTTCAGCACGCCTCAACGGACTGATGCATGGATGCTTCGCTATTGCCGGTCGCCGGGCTTCGGATATATGCGGATCCTTGAGCTGGAAGATGTGAAGAAACGGAAACTGACCGCAGCTCTGGATCAAATTGCGCAAGATTTCGCCGATCTGGACGGCTTCATCATCGATGTTCGGGATTGCCCCGGTGGCGACGACAGCACTGCAATTTCGATCATAAATCGATTTTGCGACCAAAAGCGCACAGCCTTCCACAGAAGAACGAAGATCGGCCCCGGTGATGATGAGGTCTCGCCTTTGAAGACCTGGCATATTGAACCTG
Organism: uncultured Hyphomicrobiaceae bacterium; assembly: GCA_964564085.1. GTDB lineage: Bacteria > Pseudomonadota > Alphaproteobacteria > Rhizobiales > Rhodomicrobiaceae > JAHQVI01. Next base: position 1,292 of record CAZMAC010000625.1, on the reverse strand, counting down.
ATGGCAAGACACAGTTTACCCGTCCGATCGTGCTTTTGACCTGCGATTCTGTTTTCAGCGGCGGCGAGTGTTTTGCTCTGGCGATCAGGCAGCTCCCTTATGTGACAACCATAGGCGATCGAACGAACGGAATTTTTTCCTATCAGCTGGAGAAGCGATTGCCGAATGGCTGGGAATACTGTCTATCCTATCAGACATATTTTTCCGCCGATATGGTGTGTTATGAGGGGCAAGGCGTGCCGGTCGATATCGAGCTGCTCAATAAAAAGGCAGATATCGAAAGCGGTGTTGATCCGCTTATCCTTCGTGCAATTGAAGTATTAAGGCCAAGAACAATAGCATCACAAAATAGTGATCGATAAACCAATTAAGTCTTATACTGTCGTCGTATGTCGGCTGAAATCCTTTTCAGTCTACAGACAATACTGCCGCTGCACCTTTTTCATAGCCCATTGATCGGAAGCAACTTTAGTCTTCCTCAAAATGAACCGTAGGCTGTCAATCTCAAAATAGTACAGCTTTCGTTCAGTCCAGAGAGATTGATCGAAATGCCAGCTACGCCTGCTGATAAAATCAGCATGGGTCGGTGATTTTGTAAGCAAATGATTGATTAATCCGGGCTCTGACCGGAGCAGTTCATCAATAAGATGAAGAGCATACTCAGAGCAAAGCAGCAGCTAAATGCCTATTGGGACAGAATATTACAATTTCATCAGATCGACGTTGCTCTACCTCGCAGGTCCTTGTGGTACAAATACGGCGGGGTGGGTTCTATGAGCATATATTAGGCAAAAGTGCCGTCTGACCCTCAAAAAAAATTTCGAATAAAGGTTCGGGCTCGGGCGTTTTTAGAGCAGGTCACATGGAACATTCAAAGGTTATTCATGTCATGTCGAACTCAATCTACATGAGCTGCGTCGTGCTGCAACATCGGCCTTCGCCGCCGAATGAACCAAAAACCCTCTAACTGTGACTAATGAGCTGAGAGGTAGCTGCGACACATTCCGTTCCAGTGGTTTGGTGTGTAGGCCGCCTGATTTTGGAGAAGCCGCAATCCGTAAAAGGACGTGAGCCATGATTATTGAGTCGCCGCTCGAACTAATATTTCGTGATTTGTTTTACCGCCTTCGCGGTTTTGCCGGAGATCACGATGTCTTTCTAAAGTTAGAGGGCTTTAATGTTGCAGGATCTATTAAAGTAAAGACTGCAATTGGCCTTATAGAAGACCTGGAACGGCGCGGCATTGCCAAGCCACATGAGACGGTTATTGTTGAGTCTTCTTCTGGAAATCT
>CAZMAC010000624.1:0-2086 GCA_964564085.1 uncultured Hyphomicrobiaceae bacterium | reverse complement strand
TCGAATAATGGCCGCTATCGCTAGGGTGTTTTATTGAACAATTGGATTGAGGCGGTTCGGGGCTCAAAAAAGCAGGATTTTCGACATGATGAAAGCGATCAGCGAACAAAAATGCTTCGGGGGCGTGCAGGGCGTCTACGAGCACAATTCCGATGCTTGCCAATGTCCGATGCGTTTCGGCGTTTATATGCCGCCCAAGGCCCCGGATGGCGGCGCGCCGGTCCTGACATTTCTTTCCGGCTTAACCTGTACGGAGGAAAATTTCGTCGTCAAGGCCGGGGCGCAGCGCATTGCCGCCGAGCTTGGCCTGATCATCGTGGCGCCGGATACGAGCCCGCGGGGTGATGACGTCGCCGATGCCGATGGCCAATATGATATGGGCAAGGGGGCGGGCTTTTATCTCGACGCCACACGCGAGCCCTGGTCGCGCCATTACCGGATGTACAACTATGTTTCGCGCGAATTGCCGGCGCTGATAGCGGCGAATTTTCCGGTGAATGCCGAAAAGCGCGGTATTTTCGGCCATTCCATGGGCGGTCATGGCGCGCTTACGGTTCATTTCAAACACCCCGATCTCTACCGTTCGGTCTCGGCCTTCGCCCCGATTTCCGCGCCAAGCCAGGTGCCCTGGGGTGAAAAGGCGTTCGGCAATTATCTCGGAGATAACCGGGAGGACTGGGCCGCTTACGACGCCACGCGGCTGGTGGAAAAGTCACCGTCGGGCGCGCATATTCTGGTCGATCAGGGCGATGCGGATAATTTCCTCGCCGAGCAGCTCAACCCGCAACCCTTCAAGGACGCCTGCGAGCGCGCCGGACAAAAGCTGACGCACCGGATGCAGCCCGGCTACGATCATTCCTACTTTTTTATCGCAAGCTTCATGGAAGACCATCTCAGATGGCATGCGCAGCAGCTCGGTGTGTGACCGGACTCAGCGCGTGAAGCCGTTTGAAGGATTGGCGGCCATTTCCGGTAAGGGCCAAAGAATAGCGGTTTATTGATCGCCATCCGGCTGGTCTGAATTTGCTGCACATGTTAAACGGAGCGCATTCCGTAATATGTGAAGCAAAGAGCCCGCTCATGTCCGATCAAACGACCGCCACCCGCACCGAAACCGACAGCTTCGGCCCGCTGGACGTGCCTGCCGATAAATATTGGGGCGCGCAGACGCAGCGCAGCCTTGGCAATTTCAAGATCGGCGGCGAGACCATGCCCTTGCCGCTCATCCGCGCGCTCGGGATCATCAAGAAATGCGCCGCCGAGACCAACGCCGCGCTCGGTAATCTCGATGAAGCTTCCGCAAAAGCCATTTCCGAGGCCGCGCAGGAGGTCATCGACGGCAAATTGAATGCGCATTTTCCGCTTGTCGTCTGGCAGACCGGCTCCGGCACGCAGAGCAATATGAATGCCAATGAAGTGATCTCCAATCGCGCCATTGAGCGGCTTGGCGGCACGATGGGGTCGAAAACGCCGATCCATCCGAATGATCACTGCAACCGTTCGCAATCTTCCAACGACACCTTTCCGACGGCGATCCATATTGCCGCCGGTGAGGAGGTCAATCGGACCTTGCTGCCAGCGCTAGACTACATTGCGCGCGCGCTTGAGGAAAAATCGGCGGCTTGGGGCAGCATCATCAAGATCGGGCGTACCCATCTTCAGGATGCAACGCCGGTGACGCTGGGGCAGGAGTTTTCCGGCTATGCCGCGCAAATCCGCGCCGGCATCGAGCGGGTGAAGAATACCCTCCCCAGGACCTACGCGCTCGCCCAGGGCGGCACAGCCGTCGGCACGGGGATTAATTGCCCGGCCGGTTTCGCGGAGGGTTTTGCGAAATCCGTCGCTGAACTGACAGGGCTGCCTTTTGTGACGGCGCCGAATAAATTCGAGGCGCTTGCCGCGAATGATGCGGCGGTCGAGTTGTCGGGCGCGCTCAACGTGCTGGCGGTCAGCCTGTTCAAGATCGCAAACGATATCCGCCTGCTCGGCTCCGGCCCGCGCTCCGGTATCGCCGAGCTGTCCCTGCCGGAAAACGAGCCGGGTTCATCGATCATGCCGGGCAAGGTCACCCCGACCCAATGCGAGG
>CAZMAC010000623.1:0-2087 GCA_964564085.1 uncultured Hyphomicrobiaceae bacterium | reverse complement strand
TGCGGACCGCCTGTGCTACTGCCAATGACGACAATCTTTGCACGGATTTCGGGCGTACGGCCTGGCTGAACTGGTGGCGTCGCCAGCAGACGTCTGACCGGAGCGACAAAAGCGGTCGGTTTTGGCGCTAAGTTGGCATTGACCGCCGCAAGCAGCTTTTCATGAATATGCTCAGCACCTTTGGCTTTCGGAATAAAATCGACCGCACCGAATGTGAGTGCCTCGATTGTTGTTTTTGCCCCTTCCTCTGTAACAGCGCTAACCATGATCACCGGGATCGATGATTGCGCGACAATTGTCTTGAGAGCCTCGATGCCATTCATCACCGGCATCTCGACATCCAGGGTTACAACATCCGGCTTGAGACGCAGAGCTTTCTGAACGCCATCGCGGCCATCACCGGCCGTATCTATGACTTTGAAACGTTTATCTTTTTCGATGTTACGGCTTAATGCATTCCGCATAAATGCGGAGTCATCTACAACGAGGACGCGAATGGGATTTTCCATTCTTATTACTCAGCCACGTCTGCGATACTGAAGCTGGAAATCTCCGTGAGTTCCAGGAAGCAAACAACAATTGGGGCAAAAACGGGATAGATATTTTGTGTTTCAGATTGGCTCGCCGGCATGACGCAATCGCCTCAAGAAAATGAGCTAATTCTTGAAGCTCCACCAACGCGAAAAACGCATCGCCGCATGGCAGAACGCGCTTTATTGGCTGCGGATGTGACGATATCGCCACGAATTTCTAGAGCTCTTTTGTGAAATCGCCGGCCCAATTCGTTGCCCTTTAATCCAACCTTGATGCATCCGCGGCTTGAGCTTCGCCATTGATAGACCATGCCTAAAACCTCACCTGCGGACACTGCCGGTAGCGCCAGATCGAAAAAATTCGCTGGTTCACTAATCCTTTTGGTGTCCGGTAGATAATTGTAAATCAACGCAACCTATAATTGTGTTGTACGTCAGAAGCATTGAAGAAGTCTTATGCCGGACGGTTCGATAAGGGAAAGGAGCTCTCGATGCGCAGTTTGATCATCCGTCACTTGGATTGGCAAACAGCAATGCCATTGCAGCTCCGGTCAACCAACAAAGACAGTCCGGCGTCGTCATGTAAGACCAATCGGTGATTTTGGCGGCAAGTGGTGCCGGGGGTCAGCCGGGCCAGCTTCGTCGCTCATTAGGGCGAAAATATTAACAGAGCACGACCAGAATTTGGAGAGAGTTAAATGACCACGGATCCGAATATGGCCATTCTTGTTGTCGACGATTACAACATCATGGTTCGTATTATAAAAAAGCTTCTCAAGCAAATCGGCTATGAGAACGTCGATGAAGCTTCGAATGGAGAGGAGGCTTTAGCAAAGATTAAAGAAAAAGATTACGGGCTCATTATTTCCGATTGGAATATGGAGCCTATGACAGGTTATGACTTACTGAAGAATGTCCGCTCAGACGATAAAACCTCCAAGACGCCATTTATCTTGGTAACAGCCGAGTCAAAGGCGGAAAATGTCCAGGCCGCTCAGCAAGCCGGCGTCAGCGACTATCTTGTTAAACCTTTCAGCGCGCCTGTTCTGAAAGAAAAGATTGAGCATTCTCTCAGCAATGCAGCGTAGCCCACGATTGGATAAAGAAGCGCAATAAGGTCGTGGTCATCCTAAAAAGCCGAATCGAAAGCTTCGGCTTTACCCGGAATGCGTATGTTCTCTATCAATAACCAGCGCATTTGGTGTTTTCGAGCCGCCCTGAATGAGGTGGCGGAAGCCCAGCCGGTCGCCGACCCACTAGCAAATCGTGGAGAAGATAATCGGTTGTCGCCACATCTCGATATGATTGGCTTGCAGCCGGACTCTGTTTCAGCAGACGATAGACCGCACACGCCCGCTCAAGCTTCCCTTAGGTACGTCTCAAAAAGTTATGCGGCGTTCACGCCTCCAAATTCAGGACCTCGATCTGGCAAAAAAGACCCTGCTCAGGATACGACAATTCTGGATTTAAGTCCTGAGCTGACACATGCAGAGCTGAAACGTCTCCGGCGCAAATTCGCTCTCCACAATCATCCGGATCGCGTTATATCTCATC
>CAZMAC010000622.1:0-2090 GCA_964564085.1 uncultured Hyphomicrobiaceae bacterium | reverse complement strand
TTCTTGCCTGATTGCGCACGCACTTCCGAGTTTTAGTGAAGAACGACTCCGCTCGTGGCAGAGCGCGCGGCGCGCGCAGAGTGCCGTGAGGAGAGGCTTCGGCGTAAACCGATAGCAGCGATTACCTTACAAGACCGGTTTTAAGCCTGAGGATCGAGGGGTTTGCAACCCTTGAGTTCAGGAGTTTCCGATGACCGGCAAGACCATCAGCCCGCTGCGCCAGCGCATGGAACGGTTGCAGCGCTGCGCATGCGCGCTGGCGAGATCGGAAGGAAGAGGATCGAAGGATGGTGCTATCCGGTCAAGGAATCATAGTTCGCTAGCGCCTTCAAAGATAAACCATCAGCCAACCGACGTTGGACGCCAGGTTTTCTGGGGATGTCGCCAATCGATCCCAGAGAGCAGATATCCGAGCTGGACTGGCGAGATCGATATTGCGCCATCAGCAGGGCTTGGCCACAGGAAACGGCCCTTCTCCAACCGTTTAGTAAACAGGCACGCGCCCTGGCCGTCATGCCAGATCACCTTCAAGAGATCGCCTCTGCGCCCACGAAAGCAAAACAGATGCCCGCTTAGCGGATCGCGCCGCAGCACCTCCTGGACCTGTAACGACAATGACGGGAAGCCCCTTCTCATATCGGGGTGGCCGGTCGCCAGCCATACCCGTACGCCTGTAGGAACCGGGATCATCGGCCATCCAAAACATTCAGAATCCGCTTCAAGGCATCCGGATCGACGCCGGCACCGATCCGCACAAGCCGGCTATTCCCAAGCTCGATCTCGATGCGATCATCAGTCCGCGCTTCTTCAGCGGATGGACAAAGCAACGTCTCCGCACTCGCCGCTGGCAAGGCCAAAGTGACAGGAACAAAGGCATCTCCGCTCGCGTGCGCCTGACCTTCCCTTGCCATACGTCGCCAGCGAAACAGAAGGCTCAGCTTTAACCCATGCCGGCGGGCCACTGCTGAGATATTCGCATCGGGCCGCGCAGCCTCCGCGATAATCGCCTGCTTCTCCGCATCGCTCCAGCGCCGCCGCGTCTCCGCAACGATCGCATATTGGCGTGAAAAATTGTCTCCGGAGATAGGCACAGACCTAACTCTTGTTGGGATCAATCTTCATCCAAAAAGAGCTGTATCCAAACTGACCCGCAAGGCGGCCTTCGGCGTAGGAATACGCTAGAGCGTCGGGTGTTAAGTCTGAATCAGGGGGGATTCCCTTTTTCTGCGAACAGTGGTTCACCATTTGCGAAGGTGGATCATGGGCAAAGCGGTTTCCTCGGATTTGCGTCTTCGTATGGTGCGCGGCATTGCGGCAGGCAAGTCGCGACGGTGTGCAGCAGTGCAGTTTGAAGTTTCGGCTTAGACAGCGGTGCGCGTGCAGGCCCGCTATAGCGCCACTGGTTCGATTGAACCAGCCAAGCAGAGACGTCCCAAAGAGTCCGGTAAGCTTGGCCCCTATCGGCAGGCCATTCTCGACAAGGTGAAGGCCAAGCCGGACATTACGATGCCGGATCTTGCTGCCTGGCTTGAGGCCGGGCATGGTGTGACGGTCGACCCGTCAAACCTGTCCAAATTCTGTGCAGGGAAGGGTTCACCTATAAAAAAACACTGCTGGCATCGGAGCAAGAACGCTCCGACGTAAGGGCGGCGCGCCGTGAATGGCGCGAACGCCGCCAGCCCTTCATGCGCCGCCATCCGGCACGGCTTGTCTTTATCGACGAGACTTCGGTCAATACAAAGATGGTGAGGCTTCGAGGCCGCGCTCCTTGCGGCGAGCGGCTACGGGCCGATGCGCCCTTCGGCCATTGGGGAACTCAAACCTTCATCGCCGGTCTTCGCTGCAATGAGCTGATCGCGCCCTGGGTGATCCACAAGGCGATTGATCGGCCCTCCTTTGATCTCTGGATCGAAACCCAGCTTGCCCCAACCCTATCTACAGGCGATGTCGTCATTCTTGGCAACCTTGCCGTCCACAAGAGTGCCAAGCCGCCGAATGTCTGAAGCACAAAGGCGCCTGGTTCTTCTTTCTACCGCCCTATTCGCCCGATCTAAGTCCAATCGATATGGCTTTCGCCAAGCTCAAGGCGC
>CAZMAC010000621.1:0-2094 GCA_964564085.1 uncultured Hyphomicrobiaceae bacterium | reverse complement strand
CGGAGACCCCGGTAAAGATGCCCTCCCGCGCCGCAAGTTTGCGTGACCATTCCATGCCCATCGGGCCGGGAACAGGGATGAGTTCATCGTACAAGCCTTTGTCGATCGACTCCTGCAGGACCAGCGGAATGAAATCCGGCGTCCAGCCCTGGATCGGGTGCGGCTCAAAAGCCGAGTGACCCTCAGCCGGCGCCCCATCGGCGGTGCGTTCCTGTTTGATGCCGCTGCCCACAAGCTGCGCATTCGCCGGCTCGCTGAGAATGATCTTTACCTCGGGGCGCTCTTTGCGCAGCACACGGCCGACGCCGGTTACTGTGCCGCCGGTTCCATAGCCGGTGACGTAATAGTCGAGCCTGTGACCATTGAAATCGCCAAGGATTTCGCGCGCCGTGGTGTTTTCGTGAACCATCGCATTGTCCGGCGTCTCAAACTGGTGGGCAAGGAACCAGCCATTCGCCTCGGCGAGTTCGACCGCCTTCTGATACATGCCGAAGCCTTTCAGCTCGCGCGGCGTCAGCACGACCTTTGCTCCGAGAAAGCGCATCAGCCTGCGGCGCTCGATGGAAAAACTGTCGGCCATGGTCACGACCAGCGGATAACCTTTGGCGGCACAAACCATGGCAAGACCGATGCCGGTATTGCCGCTTGTTGCCTCAACCACGGTTTGGCCGGGCCGCAGATTGCCGCGTTTTTCAGCCTCCTCGATGATGCTTATGGCCAGACGATCCTTGACCGAAGCGGCGGGATTGAAAAACTCCGCTTTGACGTAAATTTCCACATGATCGGGCGCCAGGTTGTTCACCCGAATGCACGGCGTATTGCCGATCGTGTCCACGATGCTCTGGTAAAGTTTGCCCTGTCCGTTGGTCGATCTTGAGCTCACGGTCCTGTTCCCTTCAATCCCTATCTTTGTCAGCTTATACCGGATTGGCCGTTTCCAGCAGAATTCCGTGAAATCAGGAGCCAGGGAGCCGGAAACGCCAACCGAAACGAATAGAAGCCTATCTCAACCTTTCTTGACATGAAAGGGTGAAACAATCTGCCAAGGTTTAATCATGTCTACACTGGCGTTTTGCCCGGTCTTGCCTCCAGCGATGGCTATCAGCCGTGAAGCGTGCTACCGACTATCAATGCTGAGTTCTCCGGATAAGAAAAACACACTCTGATTTGAAGACGCCATTCACGACAACGGGTGCCAGAGGTTGATCCCAAACGGAACCCAGAAGACCGAGCGATTTACTTCTTACCTGCCTTGCTGCTGACTTCTTCGATCTGGTCATGATCGACCAGGTCCCAGGCCATCCCTGCATTGCGGTAAATTCGCTTGCCCAAGCGCGTGTAATCGCCGACATCATGAGCCAGCCTCTCACCAACGACGATACAGCGCAGAACCTCCGTGCCTGTATTTTTGATGGAATGCGCCAGTCCGCCTTTCCGGTATCCTATGAAGTCTCCTGCGCCGATCGTGAATTCTTCCTCGCCAATATAGGCCGCACCCGTGCCGGCGAGGACGAACACACATTCGTCTTCATAATGATGGCGGTGATGCTCCGTGGTTTCGTGCCCTGGATTCACTTCGATCACATGGAAGCCAAAACCGGTTAATCCGGTAAGGTCTCCCAAAGACTTATTGATGCGTTGGGCGTTGGGATTCAAAAAATGCGTTTTTTGAAGCCCCTCCATCGATTCAATTTCGGCGCTTTTAATGAGGTATCTGTCCTGTGCCATGCTGCCTTGTCTTAAAAGAAGTCCGGTCTATCGCGGAAATGCTGAGATTGAACTCAACGCTGCAACGCCGGTGTTTGCACCTTTTTGCTCAGTGCACGAACAAGCTTTTCCACCGTAACATCGCTTTCGAAATGCGTGATGTAACGACCGTCCGCCCCCATAAGATAAATGTATCCTGTGTGATCCATAAGATAGTCGCCCTCGTTTGAGAGCACTTTCGCATAGAATACGCCATAGGGGTAGGCAACATCGCGCAGGGCTTTTGCTTCCCCGGTCAGCGCAATGAGACGACGCCTGAAATATGACGCATATTCCTTGAGCCGCTCAGGCGGATCGCATTCCGGATCGACCGTGGTGAAGATCGGA
>CAZMAC010000620.1:0-2096 GCA_964564085.1 uncultured Hyphomicrobiaceae bacterium | reverse complement strand
TTTATTTCAATCCAAAATCATGAACACTGGTCTGGGGTAGGCGATGCAGCTTTTGTAATAATCTCGCCGCAAGTGCGCGATAGACGCCTTTTAATCTCAAAGATGGAGACCTATTCCGATGGTGTGTCGTAGAGTTTTCGCCCTCATGGTTTTGATTTTCGCCTCTTCCAGTATTGCCATTGCAGGCAAAGCGGACGTGGTCGATGTGAATGTCCGAAAAGGCGCAGGCGGAACGTACCATTTCGATGTCACCGTCAAGTCCGACGATACGGGCTGGGACAAATACGCCGATAAATGGGATGTCGTCGGACCGGATGGTCAGGTTTTCGGAACGCGCACGCTGCTGCATCCGCATGAAAATGAGCAGCCCTTTACCCGCAGCCTCGGCGGCGTTTCCATCCCGGACGGTGTCAACACCGTAACGATCCGCGCCCATGACAAAGTCGAGGGCTATGGCGGCAAGGAAATGACCGTTGAATTGCCCAGAGTGTCGGGCGAGTAGTCGGAAACGCTCCCCCCGAAGCACCTTCTATCTGCATGGTCCCCCGGGGCCCACGGAGCGATGCTTGCTGATCGCGACCAGACAAGCGTCGCTCAAGTGGGCAAACGCACCGGACGGATGTCCGGTGCAAAGCATAAAATAGAGCAGGATGTCGACTCTGATTAACGCATCCCGCTCTAAGTGACGCCAGGGGAGGATGGCACGCCCAGCCGATGCCGATGCGGTCCGAAAAGGCAGGCAAGCGCCAGAATAAAGCCGGAGACCGTTGCGATCATTCCCGCCGCGCTCACGCTCGACGTCGCGCCAATCCAGAGCGGGCCATAGCCTGCGAGCACATAACCGGCAATAGCGGAAAAACTTGCAAAGCTAACATTCCAGGCGACTTGCGGCGCAATGCGATTGGTCATCAGCCGCGCAGCAGCCGGTGGACAAATGAACATGGCGATGACGATGATCGAGCCAACTGCGTCGAAAGCGGCGACCGCGGCGACGGCGACCATGATGACAAGAGCGAGGCTGATAAATGTTGGGCGCGCACCAATGCTTTTGGCGAAATCCGGATCGAACGTCCCGATCACCAGCTCTTTCCAGGCCATAGTTAGAAACACGACGATCGCAAGCAGCACGACGGCGAGACGCGGAAGCTGCGGCGGCAACTCCGCAAGCGCCGCCGGATCAAAGATCGAGCTCCAACCTTCGGCGGCGAACCAAATCAGGCTTTCAAGATTGCCATAGAGGGCATGTTCAACGTCGAGATGGACAGAGCTTGCATCGCTCTGCTCCAGAAGCAGAACACCTGCGGCAAACAGCGCCGTAAAAACCACGCCCATGGCTGCACCGGACTCGATGCGGCCGAGACGGCGGATCAGCTCGATCAGCAGAACGGCCACAATCGCCATGACAGCAGCGCCCACAAGCATGGGCCATGCCGCGACCGTACCCGTCACTAGAAAGGCGATGACAATGCCCGGCAGCACGACATGGCTGACAGCATCGCCAATCAGGCTCTGGCGGCGTAGCACGAGAAAATTGCCGAGCAGTGCGCAAGCAATCGAGGCAAGCGTTCCGATCAGGATCGGCACCAGGCTGAGCTGAACGAATTCGGTGCTCATACCGGCACCTCCCGTGGACCGAATTGGCGTTCGAGATCCGTAATGACATCGGGCGGTAGAACCTCTGCGATTGGCACAAGGCCCTTATGCTCCATCGCCGCGGCCTCTTCCGGGTGAAGCCGCCGGTAAAGGCTCCAAAGCGCTTCATCGCGCGCGACATCCGCGGCCGCAGCCAGGCCGGCATCGGTCGCCACGCCGTCCCGCCTCATAAAGCCCTTGGCGCGAAGAACCCGCACCGTATCAGCGTCGTAGACAGGTTCACCCCGCGCAATCGCGAGCAAGCCTTGCCGCTTATGCACACGGCGCTGAAATTGATGGCGCTTAACCGCACTTGCAAGCACCCCGCGCACAGGTGAAAGCAGCAGTGACACAAGAAAAAGAACGAAGGCGGACAGCACGATCAGCGAGCCGGTCGGCAGGCCAGCAGCCGTGGAAGAGAGCGCCGTGCCAAAATAAGCCGCGAATGCGCCGAGCCCTGTGGC
>CAZMAC010000619.1:0-2101 GCA_964564085.1 uncultured Hyphomicrobiaceae bacterium | reverse complement strand
TTACACTCGCGCCGAGGCCGAACGTCTTCGGGTCCCCCGGCTCCTCAGGCGCCGCTCGCCTCCCTACCAGAACGAGACGGTCTGCAGTCCCGGCGCCCCGTGAGGGAAGCGATGGGCATGAGTATACGGTGAATAAACGAGGCGAATATTAACGCCTTGAGTAAAAACTGTAATGTCGTAAACGGAGCATTAAGCTTGGTTATTGAGACTTCACAACCCTTCCCGGCCCAATTCCTCATCTCTGGGCGACTGTGCGAGCCGCCACTGACCTCAACGCCACTTCAGGTCCAAACTATATTTGGATGTATAAAATTGTACCTCGATAAAACAAAAATGAACATCATTATATTGATAAATAGCTATATATCGATTTATATAATGGCATGTCCCGACGTCTCGAACAGTCCAAGGCGCTTGCATGCAATGCGCGATTGGCAATCCTAGGCTGGCTCGTAGACCCTGATAAACATTTCGCCGATCAGGTAACAGGCAAAGCTTCCGAGATTGGCGTTTGCGTGACGCTCTTCACGAAGAAACTCGTGATCGCTCAACCGACTGTCAGCCGGCACCTGGAAATCCTCCGCAGAGCGGAGTTCGTCAGCGTGAACAAGATCGGCCGCTGGTCATACTTTAAGCGGAACGAGAGCGCGATCGCCGATTACAAGAGGTGGCTCGATGACAATCTTTGAAAAAGCAGATGCGGAGTTGCTTCCGGGATTTGAGCGCCGCGCCGTCACTGTCAACGGCAACGCGATCATGTCTCTGAGCGCTGGCAACGGCCCGCCTCTGCTTATGTTGCACGGCGATCCTCAAACGCACTTATGTTGGCACCGTCTCGCGCCGCGGCTGGCTGAACGCTTCACAGTGGTACTTACCGATCTGCGTGGGCGGGGAGAAAGTCATAAGCCTGGATTGCTGGCAAACGGCAACGCTTACTCAAAGCGTGAAATGGCCGAGGAGCAGCGCGCAGTCATGCGCGAACTCGGCCACGAACGATTTGCCGTTATCGGCCACGATCGCGGTGCGCGCGTGGCGCGACGGCTCGCGCTCGACCATCCCGGAACGGTCTCGCGCCTTGTCGCGATGGATATCATTCCCGCGCTGAATTTTTATGAGGCCGCCAATGCAAGCATTGCTCAGGACTACTTCTATTTTTTCTTCCTGACGCAGGACCACCCGATCCCCGACGATCTGATCAAGGGCAACGCGCATCTCTTTATGCGGCAGATCTTGTTCGGGCTCTCTGACAAGCCCGTTCCCTACGCACCGGCGGCAGTGGATGCTTATCTGGAAGCAAGTACGTCCCCCGACTCCGTGACCGCAATGTGCGAGTGCTTCCGAGCAGGATTTAAGATTGACCCGTTTCACGATGAAGAAGACCGGAAACAGGGAAAAAAGATTACGTGCCCCACACTCGTCATGTGGGGCGAATGGAGCGTGGTCGGCCGCCATTTCGATGTCGAAGCGGTTTGGAGCGAATGGAGTCAGGATCCGGCGTTTGCGCCTGTTCCGAGCGGTCATTTTATTCCTGAGGAAGCGCCAGAGGCGGCTTTCAAAGTAATCATTGATTTTCTGACTGGGTCTGAAGGGTAAGGCCGTCGGACGCGATCAAATCGGATCGCATCACCGTTTTTGCAGCGTCAGGCATTCAATACACAATTGAGCAACCCGATTAGAAATGACGGCTTGGCAGCATTTTGCATTAAGCTTATGCAGAATAATGACACCTGGATTGAATGCCCGTTTTTTAGTCAAATCGTAAAAGTTTTCTTGCTTTTTCTCGTAATGCCATGCTGGAAGCCGCTGCTCTGCGGAGGATGTTTCGCAAATTCGTGCTGCAAAATCAGTGTCTTGAGTTTACTTAAATTCATTTCGATGCTGGTCGGCATATAAATTGTTTCTGCCAATTGCGGTCTCAAAAGCAAATGGAGAATTCAATAATGTTGACACAGCGACTGATACTCGCATCGGCTCTTGCGACGATGGTCACTGCAGGGGCTGGCAGTGGAGCCAATGCGCAGGACACCATCAAGGTCGGTATCCTGCATTCTTTGTCTGGCACGATGGCGATCAGCGAGACAACACTCAAAGACGTCATGCT
>CAZMAC010000618.1:0-2110 GCA_964564085.1 uncultured Hyphomicrobiaceae bacterium | reverse complement strand
CCCTCCAAGGCTGATCATTCGACCGTTCCTTGGGTGACTTTTACAGACCCCGAACTGGCCCATATCGGGCTCACGGAAGCGGGCGCGCGCGAGAAATATGGCGATAAAATCAATGTGCTGCGCTGGCCTTACACGGAGAACGACCGCGCGCAGGCTGAGCGGCAAACGGAGGGTTTTGTTAAGGTTGTCACCAATCGCTCAGGGAAAATTCTTGGCGCGAGTATGGTCGGCGAGCATGCGGGGGAGCTGATTCAAATGTGGAGCCTCGCAATGCAGAAAAAAATCAACATAAAATCGATGGCGAGCTTTATTTCGCCCTATCCAACGCTGGCGGAAATCAATAAACGGGCTGCGATCACCTATTTTCTGCCGAAATTGACCAGCCCTATGATTAAGAGAGTTGTTGGATGGTTGAAAAAACTGGGGTAGAACGAAATGTGAATGAGATTGAGTAGACAGTCATTGGTTTCCATGCTTTCCCGTTCTGGTGAGGAAAGAGACCGTTCCGATACGACGACCGACCGGGGCCGTTCCGGTAAGCGGCGGACTCTGCGGCTAGGACTGTCCACAAAGCTGCTTGTATTTGTCGCCTTTTTCGTCATGGTGGCGGAAATTCTGATTTTCGTCCCTTCCGTTGCAAACTTCCGCAAAAACTGGCTGATGGAGCGGTTGACCGCAGGTCAGGTGGCGGCTCTCGCAGCTGAAGCTGCCGACACCGAAATGGTGCCGCAGAAGCTCAGCAATGTCCTGCTTTCCAAATCGATGGTGCATGTCCTGGCTGTGCGCCGCGGAGATGCGCGCGTTCTCGTTCTGAAATCGGAAGTTCCCGGCGTTGTTTCGGCGCAATATAATCTCGACGAAGCTGGCTGGTTCTCGCTGATAATAGACGCTCTTTACGTCTTTATCTCACCGCCCGACCGGATGATCCACGTTATAGGGCGTGCCGGAATGTCGGATGAAACCGTCGAAATCGTGTGCACGGAGACACCTCTCAAACAAGCTGTCTACGGTTACGCTATCAACATTTTTCTGCTTTCGGTGATGATCTCGTTGATTTCAGCGGGTCTGGTTTACCTGACCCTCAACTGGTTCCTGATCCAGCCCGTCTCGCGCCTGACATGGAACATGGTGCATTTCCGTGAAAACCCCGAAGATGCCAGCCGTGTCATCGCCCCGACAGGCCGGTCCGACGAGCTTGGCATGGCCGAAGAAGAACTTGCCGCCATGCAAAACGAATTGCTGGCAATGCTTCGGCAAAAAAGCCGTCTCGCCGATCTCGGGCTCGCCGTTAACAAGATCAATCACGATTTGCGCAATATGCTGTCGAGCGCCCAGCTGATTTCCGACCGGCTGAGCACCAGCGCCGATCCGATGGTACAGAAATTTCTGCCCAAACTCATTTCATCGCTGGATCGTGCAATCGCGCTTTGTGCGGAGACCCTGCAATATGGCCGGGCGGATGAAGCGCCGCCGCAAAAACATCGTTTTCTTTTGAAGCCGCTATTGAGAGAGGTTGGCGAAAGTGTCGGTTTGCCCTGGCATGATCGCATTCATTGGGCCGTCGATGCTGAGGATATGCTGGAAATCGACGCGGACCGGGGCCAGCTTTATCGCATTTTGGCAAATCTGGTTTTGAACGCGACGCAAGTTCTCGAAGCGTCAACCAATATCCAGGCACCGGAAATCATTGTCTCCGCCCACCAGGAAAACAGCGATATGCTGATTAGCGTCCGAGATAATGGACCAGGTGTTCCAGAACGGGCCCGCAAGGATCTGTTCAAAGCCTTTAAAGGATCCATGCGCGTGGGTGGAACCGGGCTGGGCCTTGCGATTTCGGCTGAGCTGGTCCGCGCTCATGGAGGCGAAATCTGGCTCGATCAGACCGGTCCCGGCGCGACCTTCCGCCTCAAATTCCCCAATCCCGCAGGCGCTCATGGCAATTCAGACGGGCAAAATGAACGCCAGCAGCGCGGGATACTTGCGTTCGGCCGCTCGAAACATTAAAAGAGAGCGCAGTCCTTTTTGGACGACTGCTGTTCTTAAACAGCCTTCCTTTCAGCACCGGTAGCTCAGCTGGATAGAGCACCAGACTACGAATCTGGGGGTCGGG
>CAZMAC010000617.1:0-2117 GCA_964564085.1 uncultured Hyphomicrobiaceae bacterium | reverse complement strand
CCTCTTAATCGGCCGCCGCGCCAGCATATCGGTGAGGAACTGTCCCGTACAGCTTTTCTTCACCTTGGCGATCTGCTCCGGCGTTCCCTCGGCGACAATCTTCCCGCCGCCGGACGCGCCGCTCACGCAAGTTAAGGCGCACAGCGGGACTGACGCGCTGACGTCCTTCAGATTATTGCCCGAGAAAAAGACGCACTGATTGTCTGGTATCAAGGCTCCTGCTCGACGCAGATATCATCACTGTCGTCTTTCGACAAATCGACGCCAAGCAGACTGCAATGATGAGGTTCGTCTCCGGAGCTGCCCTGATGCTTCCGGAAGTACCGGCACGCTTTGCATTGTCCGAAGGGTCGCCCGCCATGATCGGCGATAAGCTGGCCCAAAAGCTTTTCGAGCAGTTCCCTGGCCTGCTTCGTCTCTGAACGCAGTGCCGTATCGACCGCTGCTGCCAGCTGCAATATCGGATCGTGGTTGAGCTTTTCGCGGCCCGCGGCAGTCAGGATCGCGTTCACGGAGCGTTTGTCACGCTCGTTCGCCTGCCGCTCCACAAAACCTTTCCTTTCAAGCGCATTGAGTGTCTGGGAGATCGTACCACGCGTCGTCCCGAGATAGCGTGTAATGGCCATAGGTGTACGGGAAAAGCGGTTGGCCTGCGCGAGGTAACGCAGAACCGCCCATTGAGCTGGATAGAGGCCTCCCAACTGTTCTTCGGACCGGCTTAGATGGCTAATCCGTTCGACCAAATTGGCGATCGCCAAAACGTCGTCGCGCATACATCCTCCGGAAAGCTTATTGTATCGAGTCGATTCTATATTGACTCGACACAAAGTCCTGTTAAGTTGCATTATGCATCGAGTCGATGCATTAGGCAAGAATGGGAGATATTGCAGTGAATTTTTGGAATCTTATCCAGGCCATAGCTGTAGCGTCGATGGCAGGCCTGTCGGGCGCATGGGCAAGTGATGTGATCTCGGAATCCTCAATGCCGGAAAAGCCGAGCTTCGACATCCAGAAAGCGTCGATCAAGCGTGACGGATATCATCTGATGTTCCGGATCGACGTCGCAAAAGAAGCAGGAGATAAAACGCCGGAAGCGATCGGGCAACTCAAGGGCTCAACAGTCTACTCTTATGTCTGGCCAACGAGTTTCGATCCTTCTACCGTTGGTTTCAGTAAAGGAACGGGCATCCTCGCTTTCGCGGTGACCTCACATCCTGACTTTGATGATACGCCCCTCTATGATGAGGATGGCGATGGCAACCCCGCAAATGATGGGCGAAAGTGGCACAGCCATTGGGTAGTACTGACGAAGACCGACGAATGCGGATCCAGCGGCTTGAAGGTCAGGGACATCCGAAATGGCGAAACATATGACCTTCCCAAAACCTGGCCAAACCTGCCCATTCTGATCGACAGTCCCGGTTGGCATCCGAACTTTACCGAGACGTCCGTCGAGGTAAGGGTACCGTTCGAAAAGGCCGTTGAACTCGAAGGTGTTTCCTTTGACGGCGTGACCGCTGCGCTCCGGGTTAATGCGAATGCCCACGCGCCGCTTTTATGCGTCAGCGGAGTGTTCGAAGTGGCCTCGGGCGATCTGAGCCTGCCGGGCCTTGTCGAGTAGCAATCGCTTGTCGCCAGATCTCTGGCGTGAGCCCAAGGGCTCGCGCCTTCCGGCATGTTTCCAAAATCGAAAGCCATCGCCCGGTGTTACTCCGCCGCCTGCGGCCTCTTGATCGGCCGCCGGGCGAGCATTTCGGCAAGAAACTGCCCCGTATAACTTTTCTTGACCTTGGCGATTTGCTCCGGCGTGCCCTCGGCGACAATCTTGCCGCCGCCATCGCCGCCTTCCGGTCCGAGGTCGACGATCCAATCCGCCGTCTTGATGACTTCCAGATTATGCTCGATCACCGCGACGGTGTTGCCGGCCTCGACCAGCTCATGGAGCACGTCGAGCAATTTAGCCACATCGTGGAAATGCAGGCCGGTGGTCGGTTCATCGAGAATATATAGCGTTCGGCCGGTCGCGCGTTTGGACAGTTCTTTCGCCAGCTTGACGCGTTGCGCCTCGCCGCCCGAAAGGGTCGTCGCCTGCTGGCCGATCTTGATATAGCCGAGCC
>CAZMAC010000616.1:0-2120 GCA_964564085.1 uncultured Hyphomicrobiaceae bacterium | reverse complement strand
TCGTTTGAATTTTCAATGCTCCATGATCGGTCTCCTTAGTTAGAACAAATCAAGAGCACAAGGCGCTGTCAGTCCCCATACGCTGCGCGGACAGAGCCTCAGGGAATGTCTTCTGCCAAAGCCTACGCCATGCTAATCTATGTCCATGAATGCTTTTCCGTTGAATGCTTTGCTACCCGTCATTTTCAGTCTCATTCTGGCGGCGGCTCCTTTCTCCGCCATTGCGCAATCTTCTGATGGAGCAGTCGAATCCGGCGAAGCAACACGCGCCACCCTCCGCGACAAGCTCTTCACCGCCCTTAAAAACGCCCGCACTGAACTTGAAGCGCGCCAGATCGAAAACGAGATCTGGCAATTCTGGTCCCAAGGTCCCGACCCGCAGGCCACAAAGCAGATTTCCGGGATTTTTGCTGCGCGGCGCGCATACGATCTGAAGAAAGCGCTGCGCATTGCCAATGAGCTAACCGAGCGTTTGCCGGACTATGCCGAGGGCTGGAACCAGAAAGCGACGGTGTTGTTCATGCAGGAAAAACCGGACGCCTCGCTTGAGGCCATCGGGCGCGTACTTGAGCTGGAGCCGAAACATTTCGGATCGCTGGCGGGCAAGGCCGTCATCCTGATCCGTCAGGGGCGAATGGCGCTTGCCCAGGCGGCGCTGCGCAAAGCGGTCGAGATCCATCCATTCCTCAAGGAGCGTCACCTGATCATCGAGCCCGGCGGGCAGAAGATCTAGCCTCTCAGAGCTGTCAACAAATCGAGCTTAGCGTTTCCAGACTCGATGGGCGGCAGTTAAGCTTTACCTGATTCGGGGTAGCGAAGAGGGGCGATCATGCCAGCAGCAAAATCGGGGCCGGGCTTTGTCCATCTGCGCGTCCACTCCGCTTATTCCCTCCTGGAAGGCGCGCTGCCGGTCAAGCTGCTCGCCAAACTCGCGGCGAAGGACGGCCAGCCCGCGCTTGCCGTTACTGACCGCAATAATCTGTTCGGCGCGCTGGAAATCGCGGAAACTTTGGCGGGCGCGGGCATTCAGCCGATCACGGGTTGCACGCTGGCGGTAGGTGCGAGCGAAACAGCCGAAGACGGCGCCCCCAAAACGAACGGCAATGGTGCGGCGAGCCCGATCACCGGCTCGATTGCGCTGCATGCCAAAGATGCTGAAGGCTATCGCAATCTGCTGTCCCTGAGCAGCACCGCCTTTCTCGACCATTCCGAGACCGGCCATCCGCATATCACCTGGGCCGAGCTGGCGCGCCACAATGCCGGGCTGATCGCGCTCACCGGCGGACCGGACAGCCCCATCGACCGGCTGCTCCGAGACGACAACACGGACACCGCCCGCGCCCAGCTCACATCGCTTAAGGGCATTTACGGCAACCGTCTTTATGTCGAGATCCAGCGTCACGGAACGGCGGAGGAACGCCGCGTCGAGCCGGAGCTGCTCAAACTGGCTTACGAGCTGGAGATCCCGCTTGTTGCGACGAACCAGTGTTACTTCCCGGCGCGCGACTATTTCGACGCGCATGACGCGTTGATCTGCATCGCCGAAGGCCGCTACGTTTCCGAGGATGATCGCCGCAAGCTGACGCCCGAACATTATTTCAAATCGCGGCAAGAAATGATGGCGCTGTTCGCCGATTTGCCCGAGGCGCTGGAGAATACGGTCGAAATCGCACGGCGCTGCGCCTTTCGCCCGCGCACCCATCCGCCGATCCTGCCGCAATTCGCCACCGCGAAATCGGGCGACCCGGAAGCGGTCCTCAAGGCCGAAACCGAGGAGCTGCGCGCGCAGGCCCGCGAAGGGTTGGCTGAGAGGCTCCGTGTGATCGGCGTTTCCGAAGGGTACACAGAGAATCAGTACAAAGAACGTCTGGAATTCGAACTCGATATCATCGGGCGGATGAAATATCCGGGTTACTTTCTGATCGTCTCCGACTTTATCAAATGGACGAAGGGGCAGGGCATCCCGGTCGGGCCGGGGCGCGGTTCGGGCGCGGGTTCGGTCGTTGCCTGGTCACTCTCGATCACCGACCTCGACCCTCTCCGCTTCGGCCTCCTTTTCGAGCGCTTCCTCAACCCGGAACGCGTCTCCATGCCGGATTTCGACATCGATTTCTGCCAGG
>CAZMAC010000615.1:0-2133 GCA_964564085.1 uncultured Hyphomicrobiaceae bacterium | reverse complement strand
CCACTAGCTACCGCCTCTAATCTCCGCTCGTCTTCTTTCTGCTTCCGGATTACCGAGCTTACCGGCGTGTTCATACCATTTAAGCGCTTTTTCGATGTCGGCAGAAAGCGTTGAGCCCGGTATCGTCGGCACGAAAGCGGGATCGTAAGTTCGCGCCAGGGCAAAAGCGCCTTTACTGCTGCCACGGCTAGCAAGCTCTTCGTAAATTAAACGTGCAGCTGCGATCCCGCCTTCTTCTTGAAGCTGCGTGGCACGTGTCAACAGAACTGCTTCTTCTTCAGGCGGCAAGGCCAGCGCCGATTTTGAGGTTGTGGTTGGATTGACGTTCTCTGCTGGAGGCTTAAGCGTTTCCTCCGGCAATGATGATGTCGCAGCTTCGTCACCGCTTTGCTCTGACTGCAAAGATACAATCACAGTTTTCGTAACCAGCACCCGGTTACCAGAACCGATCAGGAAGAATTCAAGAAGGAATTTACCTTCGGTATCTGCAGCCGATGTAAAATGCAGCGATTTCGCTTCACGCAGGGGCACGATCCAATTCTTACCCACCGACATCCCAGACGAAATTCGGATGTTCTTAGGAACATTTCGAATAAGGATAAATGTTCCTTCTGTAGAGTCTTCCCTGGCGAGTTCTTCAGCTGAGGGCAGAGTTATACGCAAGGCAACGTCTGTTCCCGGTTCGGCTACGACGTCCTCAATCGAGAAACTCTGCAGCTCAACATGCGTGACAATTCCGGGCCCGGAAAGCTTTGCCGAGTGCATAAGCTGATTGCCCAAAAAACCAGCAGCAGCTATCCCGCATTCGTTTCCGACTGCAAAAATACCTATAAATAACATTATAGCGACAGGCTTTCCGATCCCTCTATTACGGAAAGTTTTCCCCTCTAGCATTGCTATACCTCCGGCCCGTACCGGTCATTCCGCTCTTATTGAGCTGTTTTTTTACGCCAAGTCATGAATTCGCGGAAAAGAGCTTCACGATCGCCGTTGGTTCCTGCATCTGTATCGCCGCTCGTATTCTCACTATCCAGAAAGGCGTTGAACTCGTTCCGCAAACTCGCCGTATTCTGACTCCCGAGTTCTTTTAGCATTCTCTCGGCGATCTCAGAACGCTTCCATCCCGGTATGGTCGCGGCCAGATTGACGTCTTTCCATTTCGGATGGAACGGCCCGTCCCTGAGCTGTTGAAATTTCTTAAAAAAGTTAACGATGAAATTTTCAACGCGCCGATAGCGATCTGTGCCTGGCTTCCAATTGTAAACAGCCAGAATATCCGGCACAGCAACTGTTGTAATCGTTTCGCCTTCGGGGATCAAATTTGGGTAATCCTCACGCGTAATTTTGCCGAGAACATATTTTTCAGCAAAGTGTTTTGCAAATTGAGACGGTGTGATCGACAGGAAGTGAAATCCTTTATCTGACGCAGCTGTTGTGAAAGTCCGCATAGGCTTGCCGCCAACCCGCATCGCGCCGGAGATTTCGCTTTTTTCCATCATTTCCAAACCAATTGCATGGTCATAAGCTAAAATTTCAAATTCGATGCCTAGTGCTTCCATAACAATGGGGACTGTGGTGTGTGCAGCATTGCCCGGCAAACCGATGTTAACTTTCTTACCCTGCAGGTCTTCCAATGTTTTTATCTCAGGACGGACAACAATATGAAGCTCTGCATCGTATAATCGTGTAATATAATGAAGCCGATTCTTGAGATTAATATTCAGTTTTTTCTCGAAATATGATAGATTATCAGACTTAGTGTAAGCTATATCGACGTTACGCAAATAAAGCAAGTCCATAACATTGCCGACTGACCCATAAGTCAGCATCGGGATGACTCTAAGATCATCGCCATCGTCCAAAACTTTTGCTAAATCCTGAGACAATCTTGGGTAAGCTGCGCCCAGCTGACCGGCGGCAAGACCGACTGTACCGCGATTCTTACGCTCTCTTATACCGTCTTCTGCTGTGCGTATATTTGTCTGTGCCTGTGCTGTCGTTTCCGCAGCGAAGAGCACACCAAGCAAAACCAATACTCCAAATAGTTGTTTCATTTTGCCCCCCTCAACTTAGTCGGTCAATCGATTTAGATGGCAAATTACAGCTCTTTTCGCGACATAAATATGGCGATTT
>CAZMAC010000614.1:0-2139 GCA_964564085.1 uncultured Hyphomicrobiaceae bacterium | reverse complement strand
GCGCTTGCAACGAAAACACTGTCGATTCTTGCTGCGGCAGCGCCCGCAATATCCGTACGGATACCATCGCCAATCGCGACGATACGGTGCCGCGGCACGGCTGCCCCGTGTCTCGCCATGACTTGAGCAAAAGCCAGATCGTAGATTGGCTTATGCGGTTTGCCTGCATAAACGACTTCGCCGCCGATCGCGGCATAGGCCTCGGCAATCGCACCAGCGCAGTAAATCAACTTCTCGCCGCGTTCGACCTTGAGATCGGGATTTGCGCAGATCATTGGAAGCGCGCGGGCGCGAAAGGTAGAGAGAAGCTCGGCATAGTCATCCGGTGTCTCGGTTTCATCGTCACGAAGACCAGAACACACCACAACCGCACTTTCCGATACATCGCCGAGCCGAACGCCCAGATCATTGAAGATTGGCAAATCGCGTTCGGGCCCCAGATGATAAACCGTTTTGCCTGAATAGTTTGCAACAAGTCGGCGCGTCACGTCGCCCGATGTGGCAATGCCGTCATAACAATCTGCGGGAACGCCGACTTCGAGCAATTGCTCAGCCGCCGTCTCTCTGGGGCGGGGAGAGTTAGAAATCAGAATAACCACGCCTCCGCCATCACGAAACAAACGGCAGGCTTCCACGGCTTTCGGAAAAGGGCGCAAGCCATTATGCATCACGCCCCAAATGTCTGTCAGCCAGGCATCGTAGCGGCGGGCGAGGGAAGAAATGGAGTCCAGAATGGGCACCGCGGGTGTTTTGATAGTCATAAAGCTTGCTAAGGTCGCATCGCTAAAACGTCAAGATACAACAAGCTTTATAGGAGTTTGATTGCGGTCTTGTGGCAAAATTCAATTTCCACGTTCTGAAGATAAAGACCCGGATCTGCCCTGACGAAAGCATTAAGGGACCCGCTCTCGCAACCTAGTGGTTCTTGATTCTAGTGGAGCTTTTGAATTTGACATTTGAAAACGAGGTTTGCCGCAAATGGGTATCAAATGTCAAATTCGCTCCACTAGATCAACCTGCGTTTAGGTGGAATCACCAAAACGCAGAAAAGTTGATCTATTTTAAACAGTTAGAGCAACTGTCCGCGTCCGATTGGAAGCGCGTTGCCCTAGCCAACGTTTTTTCAAAGCTACGCCGGTCTTAATTCATGTCGCCGCAAAAGAATTGGCAAGCGGCTTCGTATGAATTCCGCATTCGGTCTTGCCGCGGCCACGCCAGCGGCCGGCGCGTGGATCTTCGCCGGATGAAACGCGACTCGTGCATGGCATACAGCCTATTGCGGTGAACCCAAATTTTTCAAGCGGATGGAGAGGCAGGCCACGTGTACGAAAGCGGCCGACGACATCAGCCCGGCTCAGATGGGCGAGCGGATTAAATTTCAACCTGGGGCCGTCCGCTTCGACGACGGGGATCGAGGCCCGGCTTGTAGCTTGGTAGCGTTTCCGGCCGTTTGCCCAGGCGTCGAACTGAGATAGCGCATCGCCAAGGGGCTCAGTCTTTCGCAAGTCACAACAGCCATCGGGATCTCGCTGGAAAAGATCGCCATCCGGGTCTGCGTTGATGGCTTGGACAGGGTCAGGCTTAAGAACACGAATATCAGCCAGTCCGAGATGGTCCTGTAATTTGTCGCGATAGGCGAGAGTTTCAGGGAAGAGATAGCCCGTGTCGATCATCAAAATCGGGATGCGGCGATCGACGTCCGCAGCCGCGGCAAGAAGCACGGCCGATTCGGTTCCGAATGATGAAACAATTGCGAACCGCTCTAAACCGGCAATACGGATTGCAGTCGTAATAATGTCTTCAGGCGCTGCGTTTGCTAATCGCGCATTGAGGACGCACGCGTCCTGGCGCGCAGCTTTCATGCTCTGATCGAAATTTGCTGATTGAACGATCTGCTTTACTTTTCCAACTCGTTCGCTCTGCATAGTGAGGCACCCAATTTTCAAAATTCGTTCGTAAAATTTCCTAAAAAGACTGAATTAACGAAAATGTTCTATAAAAAGAACAGTTTTGTCAAGCCGCAAGAGGGAGTGGCCTTAAGAATTGATGATTGGGAATTGTTGGCTTGCGGCGGTGTGAGGACGGGGTAGGAAGGAATTTCTGTCCCGCCCATCGTGGCAGCATTTACTTGTAATCCCG
>CAZMAC010000613.1:0-2145 GCA_964564085.1 uncultured Hyphomicrobiaceae bacterium | reverse complement strand
ATTGATTCAGGCTGGGCTGGAAGTCGAGAGCATTGACGACCCATCCGAAAAGCTCAAAGACTTCACCGTCGCACGCGTCGTCGAGGCCAAACAGCATCCCGACGCAGACAAGCTAAGGGTCTGCCAGGTCGAGACCGGCAAGGGCGTCGTCCAGGTTGTCTGCGGCGCGCCAAACGCGAAGACCGGCATGATCGGCGTTTTCGCAGCGCCTGGCCTTTATATTCCGGGAACGGATTTCACGCTCGGCAAGGCAAAGATTCGCGGCGTCGAGTCGAGCGGCATGCTATGCTCTGAGCGTGAATTGCAGCTCTCCGACGAACATGGCGGCATCATTGAATTACCGGAAAGCGCAAGCGCTCATGTCGGCGAACGCTTCATCGACTTGATGGACATGGCCGACCCGGTTTTCGACATCTCGATGACGCCGAACCGGCCCGATTGTCTTGGTGTGCGCGGCATTGCTCGCGATCTCGCCGCGCTGGGCATCGGCAAACTGAAGAAGGAAGATGAAGGCTTTAAGGGTAAAGGAAAATTCAAAACGCCGATCAAGATAAACCTGAATTTCGATAAGCAGAATGCAAATGCCTGCCCAGTGTTTGCGGGGCGCTATATCAAAGGCGTTAAAAATCGTCCGTCTCCAGACTGGATGCAAAAGCGGCTACGCGCCATCGGTCTGCGCCCTATCAACGCGCTCGTCGATATTACCAACTATATTTCCTATGATCGTTGCCGGCCTCTCCATGTCTATGATGCGGACAAGGTCAGCGGCGATATTCAGGCGCGCCTCGCCAATAAGGGCGAAAGCTTCCTCGCGCTCGATGGAAAAATTTACGCGGCCGACGAAGAAGCCTGCGAGATTGCCGACCAGACGCGCGTACTCGGCTTTGGCGGTATTTTGGGCGGTGAGAAAAGCGGCTGCACGGAGGAGACAGCCAACGTCTTCATCGAGTCCGCTTATTTCGATCCGATCCGAACGGCAAGCACCGGCCGCAAATACGGTATTCATTCCGATGCACGTTACCGCTTCGAGCGGGGCATCGATCCGCAATCGGTGCGTCTCGGCATCAATCTCGCGACCAAGATAATCCTCGACATTTGCGGCGGCGAGCCCGGTGAATTCGAAATCGCCGGGCAGGAACCGGATACAAAGACCGTCATTGCATTCGACCCGTCACGGGTCGGGAAGCTGACCGGCCTCAAGCTTAAGGCATCTGAAGTCACGGCTCCGCTGAAAAAGCTTGGCTTTACAATTGAAGGCTCAGGAAGCGAACTGACCGTCACAGCGCCAAGCTGGCGGCCCGATATCCATGGGCCAGCGGATCTGGTTGAAGAGGTCATACGCATCGCCGGGGTGGACCGCGTGCCCGTAACGCCAATGGAGCGCGAAGCGGGTGTGTCCAAGCCAATCATGACCGAGCTTCAAAAGCGTACCGCCCGTGCACGCCGTGTTTTGGCCGGACGCGGCCTGGTCGAGGCGGTGACCTGGTCGTTCATCCCGCGCCCCGATGCCGAGCTGTTCGGCGGTGGTCAGGCCGAGCTGGAACTGGCCAACCCGATTTCAACCGAGATGTCGATCATGCGCCCAAGCCTCATCGCCGGTCTGGCGGCAGCAGCGCGCCAGAACGCTAATCGCGGTTTTTCCGATCTTGCGCTGTTTGAGGTCGGCCAGATCTATCGCGGCGAGCGCCCGGAAGATCAGCATCTTGCGG
Organism: uncultured Hyphomicrobiaceae bacterium; assembly: GCA_964564085.1. Lineage (GTDB taxonomy): Bacteria > Pseudomonadota > Alphaproteobacteria > Rhizobiales > Rhodomicrobiaceae > JAHQVI01. Next base: position 436 of record CAZMAC010000613.1, on the reverse strand, counting down.
CATCCGGCCTTCGCATTGGCACAGACAAGATGAGCGGCGGCGGACGGCACTGGCGCGAAACGGCCAAGCCTGTCGATCTGTTCGATGTCAAAGCTGATGCGCTCGCCCTTCTCGCCGCTCTCGGCCTCGACCCGGCGAAGGTCCAGATCGCCCGCGGCGCACCGGACTGGTTCCATCCCGGTCGCTCCGGCGTTATTCGCCTCGGGCCAAAAAATGTCCTCGGCACTTTCGGCGAGTTGCACCCGCGGGTGCTGAAAGCCATGGACTTCGATGGCCCCGCCGCGGCTTTCGAAATTTTCCCTGAAGCCGTCCCGGCCTCGCGGCGGAAAGGCAGCACCAAGCCGCCTCTTGACATCACCGATCTGCAGCCTGTCCGGCGCGACTTTGCCTTCGTGCTCGATTCCGATGTGCTTGCAGGCGACGTTATCCGTGCGGC
>CAZMAC010000612.1:0-2149 GCA_964564085.1 uncultured Hyphomicrobiaceae bacterium | reverse complement strand
GTAAGCCCTTTAAAGATAAGCGTGTTGTCATTGTTGGTGCCGGTATAGGCGGGCTGGGGATCGCAGCGCTCCTGGCGAAGGATGGCTATCGAGTTACCCTGGTCGAAAAAAATACGACGCTTGGCGGCCGGGCGCGGCAATTCCAAGCCGATGGTTTTACCTTCGATATGGGGCCGTCCTGGTATTTGATGCCAGACATTTTCGAAAGTTTCTTCAGCCTTTTAGACGAAAAGATCGAGGATCATTTCCAGCTCACCAAGCTCTCACCGTCCTATCGTATCTTTGCCGAAGACAATCAGATCATCGATCTGTATTCCGAGCCTCAAAAGGCGATGCAAATCTTCGAACAGATCGAGCCGGGCGCAGGTGCGCAGCTGGCAAAATATCTGAAAGCGTCGCGCTACCAATATGATGTTGTTATGCAGAATTTCATGCACAAGAATATCGACACGCCTTTCGACTTTCTAAATTGGCGTATCCTTCTTGCTGGAACGAAATTGTCTGCATTCGGAACGATGAGCAGCTATGTCGCCCGTTTTTTCGAGACGCCGATCCTTCAGAAGATCATGCAGTATCAGCTGCTCTTTTTAGGAAGTTCGCCATTTAAAACGCCGTCGATTTATAATGTGATGGGCCATATCGACTTCAATATGGGCGTTTATTACCCCATAGGCGGCATTTATAAAATTGTCGAGGCTTTGGCCAAGATTGCGCGTAAGCACGGCGCGGATTTGCAGACCAGCGCTCCTGCAAAAAAAATCAAAGTCATCAATGGCAAGGCCAGTGCTGTGGAGCTTGCTAATGGCGAAGTCATTCCTGCGGATCTGGTTATTTCAAACGCGGATATCCATCACACGGAGACGCAGCTGATCGATGATCGCTGGAGTGCCTATAAAGCCAGCTACTGGGACCAGCGGCAACTCGCACCCTCAGCTCTCATATTATATTTAGGCATCGAAGGTGCAGCCGACAGGCCTTTGCATCACAATATTATTTTCAATCCGAATTGGAAGGCAAGCTTCGCAGAGCTTTTCGACAGCCCTGACTGGCCGCGTTATCCATCCTATTATGTTTGCTGTCCATCCTATACCGATCCCGGTGTCGCCCCAGATGGAAAAACTGCGCTCTTCCTGCTGATGCCGATCTCGTCGAAGGCGGGCTCTGATCAGGATGATATCGACCGCATGTCCGATTTAATGCTGCAAACGGTGCAAACGCGGCTTGGACTGACAAATTTGAACGATCGTATCTTGTTTCAACGCCGTTTTAGCAGCGCAGATTTTGCTCACGACTACAACAGCTTTGGCGGAAGTGCACTTGGTCTGGCTCATACACTTAAGCAGACCGCGCTGTTCAGGCCCAACAATCGGAGCCGTAAGGTCTCGAACCTTTATTATGTTGGCGCAGGAACTAACCCCGGGATTGGCTTACCGATTTGTCTCATATCGGCTCAGCTTGCCTATAAGCGCATTGTCGGGATCAAATCCGCCAAACCGCTCTCGCAACTTGCAGCGTAAGCGCAGCAACAAAATTATGAGCTTTTTGTCAAAATCCAGGGCTTTCAAAAAAGTAACGCTGACCGATTGAAAGCACTAAAAAGACAAGAAAGCCAACCGTTATATTGATGGCCGGAAAATAAGTATAGAGTCGGAAGAGAGCCGTCGCATTTTGGGTTCGAATGGAGACGAGCACCATCCCGCAGTAAATCATGCCGATGATGATGGCGAACGCGCCAAGCTTTTGTAAGGCCAAGACAGCCGCAACAAAATAAAGAAGCAGACAGAACAATAGCGCGTTTCGTTCGCCGAGCCAGGTTGCAATGGTTGCGATTCCGCTTTGCCTGTCCGCCTCGATGTCGGGGACGGCGGAATAGGCTTGCATCGCCATTGCCCAGCACGTGCCTGCAGCGACGATGTCCCAGCTTAGCTGTTGGCCGCCACTCAAATAGAAACCAAATACACCTGAAGATACGTAGATTCCGGCGCTAAACAGTGTATCCACGCCTGGGATAATCTTTGCACGGATGGGAGGAACACTGTAATAAACGGCAAGATATAGAAAAGAGAAAAATGCAATAGCGCCCGCTATTGAAATGTGATTCAGAAAGGCAAGATAGGGTAGCGTCGCAACTGCAATCCAAATGAATAGC
>CAZMAC010000611.1:0-2150 GCA_964564085.1 uncultured Hyphomicrobiaceae bacterium | reverse complement strand
AACGGATCACTCTGAAGCTCTCGCCCATCCTGCGTGAAAAAACGCTCGGCATCTGCCATTTCCCGACCTTCCGCGAGGCGATGGCAGCGACGCAGCATCTCGTTAAACTCGGCCCGACAGCGGTGGAGCTGGTGGACCGGACCATGATCGAGCTGTCGCGCGACATTGCAATGTTCCGTCCCGTCGTCGATCAATTTGTGCACGGCGAACCGGCGGCGCTCTTGATGGTTGAATTTGCCGAGCCGGACCAACAGGAGAATCTACGCCGCCTGAATGCCCTTAATGACTTGATGGCGGAACTCGGCTTCCGCTGGGGCGACCCCGGTAAGCGCGAGGGCGGCGTGGTCGACGCCATCGATCCGGCCTTTATCGCGCAGATCTTCGAGGTTCGTAAACAGGGCCTCAATATCATGATGTCGATGAAATCGGACGGGAAACCGGTCTCTTTCATCGAGGATTGCTGCGTGCATCTGCCGGACCTTGCCGATTTTACGGACAAGCTGACGGCGATCTTTCACAAGCATGGCACGGACGGCACCTGGTATGCGCATGCATCGGTCGGCACGCTTCATGTTCGCCCCGTGCTCAATCTCAAGCTCGATACCGATGTCAAAGCCCTGCGCGCCATTGCGGAAGAAGCCTTCGACGTCGTTCAGACCTATCGCGGCGCACATTCCGGAGAGCATGGCGATGGAATCGTGCGCTCCGAATTTCATGAAAAAATGTTCGGCTCCCGGATCGTTTCGGCTTTCGGCGAAGTCAAAACGCGGATGGACCCGAACGGCCTTCTCAATCCGGGCAAAATCGTCGATCCACCGAAGATGGATGATCGCCGCCTTTTTCGCTATCCGCCCGATTATACCGTCCCGCCGCTTGAAACGGCTTTCGATTGGAGCGCCTACACCGGGCAGGGGCGCGGCTTTCAGGGCGCAGTTGAGATGTGCAACAATAATGGCGCCTGCCGGAAGCTTGAGGGCGGGGTTATGTGTCCGTCCTATCGTGTCACGCGCAATGAGCGCGATCTGGTGCGTGGCCGGGCGAACAGCCTTCGGCTTGCCATAAGCGGTCAGCTCGGCCCGGATGCTCTTGCATCGGACGAGATGATGGAGACGCTCAAGACATGTGTGTCCTGTAAAGGATGCCGCCGCGAATGTCCGACCAGCGTCGACATGGCGAAGATGAAAATCGAGGTGCTGAACCAGCGCTGCAAAAAGCATGGGACGAGCCTGCGCGACCGGCTCGTCGCCTATCTGCCGCGCTACGCTCCTCACGCCTCGCGAATGCCTTTCTTGATGAATTTGCGTGACCGTCTGCCGGGCATGGCTGCGCTATCGGAGCGCTTTGTCGGTCTGGCCGCCGACAGGACTTTGCCGCATTGGGCCTCGAAGCCGTTCCGGGACGTCAAACGCGATCGCGCGGATGTTGTCCTCTTCGCCGATACGTTTAACCGCTATTTCGAGCCCGGCAATCTCCATGCCGCCGATACTGTTCTGGAGCGCGCCGGTCTCGGCGTCGCCCATGTCATGCCGGAGGATGGAGGGCGTCCGCTTTGCTGTGGGCGGACATTTTTTGCCGCCGGGCTTGTCGAAGAGGCCGGCAAGGAGCTGCACCGAACGGTGTCCGTTTTGAAGCAAGCAATCGATCGTGGCGCGACGATCGTCGGGCTTGAGCCATCTTGCATCATGACATTCCGCGATGAGGCGCCTGCGCTGCTCGGCACTGAGTGGACCGCAGAACATGGCGAGCGCGTCCTGATGTTTGAAGAATTTCTGGCGGGTGAACTCGAAAGCGGTAGAGCGCAGCTTGATCTGAAACCTATCGGCGTAAAAGCGCTGCTTCACGGCCATTGCCACCAGAAAGCCTTCAATGCGCTGTCGCCGGTCCAGCAGCTTTTAAAAAGAATTCCTGATCTTTCCATCGAAACGGTTGAGTCCTCCTGCTGCGGTATGGCCGGCGCGTTCGGCTATCAGGCCGAAACGGCTGATATTTCAAGAGCTATGGGAGAGCTCAGTCTCTTGCCAGCGGTCCGAAAAGCCGATCAAGACACGCTGATTGTGGCCGACGGCACATCCTGCCGCCATCAAATCTGGAATGAAGCTGGCCGGAGAGCGGTTCATGCGGCGAAACTGGTTCTGCAAGCATCCGATGAT
>CAZMAC010000610.1:0-2152 GCA_964564085.1 uncultured Hyphomicrobiaceae bacterium | reverse complement strand
GATGCCCCGGTTTCTGGTCTACGAGACGGCGGTGCATTGGATCGACACGTTCCGGTTCCTGTTTGGTGAGCCGGACTGGGTGTACGCTGATCTTCGCCGACTCAATCCTGCGATAAAGGGCGAAGATGCCGGTTTTTTCATCTATGGTTTCGACGATGGCCGCCGGGCACTTTTCGACGGCAATCGCCTTTCTGACCACGCAGCGGAAAACCGTCGCAAGACCATGGGCGAATGCCTGCTGGAGGGGTCCAAAGCCGCTATATCTCTCGACGGCGATGGCCGATTATGGCAACGTTGTTTCAATACAAATCGCTGGGAAGAAATCATTTTTCCATTTTCATCCGAAGGCTTCGGAGGTGATTGTGTCTATGCGCTGCAAAAGCACGTCACCGGCCACCTTTTGACGGGAACGACGATCGAAAATGAAGCAAGGCACTACATCCGCAACCAGGAAATCGAAGAAGCCATCTACCACTCAGCGGCCGAGGGGCGCCGCATCCCGGTTGGCAGGCCAGCCATATGACAGAGACTTGAAGAAACGCTCCGCTGTCAATCCCGGTCTTGCAAATTCCGCCGTGCAATCGCAGACGGATCGCGCCGTCGCGGTTCTCAAGGAAAAAATCCTGGCGAACGAGCTTTTGCCCGGCTCCAATCATCTGGAAAGCGAACTGGCCGAAATGCTTGATATGTCGCGCACCCCGGTGCGTGAGGCGCTGCTGGTGCTGGAAGCGCAAGGGCTGGTCGAGATCCGGCCACGCCGGGGCATTCGTATTCTGCCGCTCTCGGCGCAGGACATGAAAGAGATCTATCAGCTCCTGACCGAGCTTGAATCGCTCGCCGCCGCCGAAGTCGCTGCCAAGGGATTGTCCAAAAAAGAGCTCGCCGGACTTGAGACCTGTCTGGAGCGCATGGAGACCGCACTTAAAAAGCAGGACCGGGTCGCTTGGGCGGAGGCCGACGATCAATTCCATCGCAAGCTCGTCGACCTTGCGGGAAATCGCCGTCTCAAACAGGCCGTGCAGATGTTTTGGGATCAGGCGCATCGTGCAAGGCTGGTGACATTGCATATGCGCCCGGCCCCGCATCGCTCCAATCAGGATCACCGCGCGCTTTTGCGCGCCATTGCCCGGGGCGATGTCGACGCGGCGCGCAAACTGCACCGTGAGCACCGGATCGGCGCCTGCGAGCTGATCGTATCGCTGTTGTCCAAACATGGCTTTCACAACGTCTAACGCATCACATCGCGTCACGATGAGGGATGCGCTTCGCCCGCGCATCATGTAAAGATCTCTCACATGGGATGGTCCAAACATCGACGCGGCCCGCCTGGCCGGCGCGGCTATCATCACGGAAATCTGCGTGAAGCGCTGATCCGCGGCGCGCTGGCGTTGATCGCGGAGAAAGGCCCCGCCGGCTTCACCATTGCCGATGCCGCACGCTGGGCCGGTGTCAGCCCTGCCGCCCCTTACCGGCATTTCCGCGACCGCGACGATCTGATGGCCGATGTTGCGCGGCTGGGCTTTGAGGAATTCGCCAAACGTCTGGAAGCGGCCTGGAATGACGGCAAGCCCGCCGCGATGCGGGCCTACGAAAATCTTGGCCGGGCCTATCTTGCCTTTGCGCGCGAGGAGCCGGCCTTTTACGCCGCCATGTTCGAGGCCGGTGTGCCCGCCAATGCCACGCCCGAATTGCGCGACGCGGCCGATCATGCGTTCAACATCCTGCGTTCGGCATCGGAGACCCTTTGCGCAACCTTCCCGCAGGATAAACGCCCGCCCTCCTTGATGATGGCACTGCATGTCTGGGCGCTCTCCCACGGCATCGCCTCTCTGTTCGGCCGCGAAGATGGCCGCAAGACGCCGATGTCGCCGGAAGAGCTGCTGGAAGCCGCGATCCTGGTCTATTTGCAGGGGCTCGGCTTGAATGCGTCGCCGACCGATCCAGACGACGGCTAACGAGCGATTACGTCTTTCTAAGAGCAGCGCCAAAACCCTCGCCACTCCGTTCTCTCGAAATACCCGCGCAGGCGGGTATCTGGTAAGCAACGACCTCCGTTTTAACCAGATCCCTGCTTTCGCAGGGATTTCGTTGGTGCAGCACCAAACCCCTCGCTGGGCCGCACCCACGAGGTTTTGAATCTTTGCTTACGCAT
>CAZMAC010000609.1:0-2159 GCA_964564085.1 uncultured Hyphomicrobiaceae bacterium | reverse complement strand
GAACTGTTCGTTAAAGAACTAACCACCTGGGCGGCCAGTATACTGCCGCAATTTATCAGCGCTGCACTTCTGCTTATCGCCGGTCTCTGGTTCGCCCGATTTGCCCAACGCGCATCAAAACGTCTTCTTGAGAGAAGCGGCCGGGTCGATCCCACATTGGAAATGGCTCTGGGAAGCATTGTTCGTTATGCGATAACGATCCTCGTCATCGTTGCCACGCTCGGTCAGCTCGGCGTTCAGACAACGAGTATTTTAGCCGCTTTGGGCGCTGCGGGCCTGGCAATCGGTCTCGCTCTGCAAGGGACACTTGCAAATGTCGCCGCCGGATTCATGATTCTCTGGCTGCGGCCGTTCAAAGTCGGAGATTATATCGATGCCGGCGGTATTGCGGGGAGCGTGAAAAAAATAGGTCTTTTCAGTTCGGAACTGCATAGCTGGGACGGTATCTATCAATTCGTTCCCAATTCGGAGTTGTGGAACAAGCGCGTAACAAATTACAGCCGCCTGCCGACACGCCTTTTGGAGCTTAAATACGGTATTGCCTATGATGACGACATAAGCACAGCCAAATCCGTTCTTGAGGATGTGGTCCGCGGCGATACCAGAGTCCTTGATGACCCGGCGCCTCAGGTTTTGACTTATGATTTAGGCGACAGCGCTGTTGTTCTTGCTATTCGGGTTTGGACGAAAGGCGCTGATTATTGGGCTGCGCGATGGGCGCTCACAGAGGAAGGCAAGGTCCGCCTTGAAGACGCCGGGATGACCATTCCGTTCCCGCAACGGGATGTACACATTTTCAGAGAAGCCTCCCCAAAAGCGGCATAAAGCTCATCCGTAACTCCTCACGATAGTTCACCATGGAAGATCATATCTTATATAAGATGATGGTCTATGCTGATTGATTTCAAATAAAAATGCGAAACACATTATTAATATTTCAGGAGTGATTTGCAAAATCGGATCAAGGTTGCTGTAATATAGCTATAGCGTGGAATAGATATTTTAGAAAATTGCCCTTTTCTCAAAATTTTTCATAAATACGTAGTGTAATATTTGTTGAACAGTATTTCATTTAATTCTATACATATCAGGGATTATGAATTTTTACGGCTTCCTACGACAGCAACGGGCACGTATGGAAAAAGATCGTAAGATATAAAGCAAAAATGCATTTTTTCTAATAATAATAGGGGATTAATATTGCATCGGAAGCTTGCGGCTATCGTTGCTGCAGATGTTGTAGGTTATAGCCGTCTTTTTAGTGATAATGAAGAGACTATCCTGCAAGCCCTGGAACAACTGCGCACAGGCTATCTCGTTCCAAAAGCATCCGCCTATTCAGGGCGTATTTTCCGTTTTCTTGGGGATGGAACATTGCTTGAGTTCGATAGCGTGCTGCACGCGGTTGAGTTTGCAATCGATGTTCAAAAAAGACTGGCCGAGCGGCATCAAGCAAACCCACAGAATTTTCCGATAAGGCTTCGAATTGGAATCAATATTGGCGATGTTGTTTTCGAGCAGGCCGATATACATGGCGATGGTGTTAATATTGCAGTTCGTCTCGAAGCTTTGGCCGAACCAGGCGGGATTTGCTTATCAGATAGCGTTTATGCGCAAATCAAGCATAAGATTGCCGATAAGTTTTCCTTTATTGGACCGCAAAGCCTGAAAAATATTGTCGACCCGGTTCATGTCTGGCGATGGCGTCCCCATCCTGACGCGAAAACCTTGGTCCCGCCCGGTGAACGGGATTACGGCAGCACTGACGTCAGCGGAAGACGAATTCTCGATCCAAAAATCGTCGATTTGCTGCTGCGGCTTCATGCACGGTCCGCTCTGCTTGCGATCTCCGATGCTCTCGATGCAATGATAGATGAGAATGAAGATCGCGTTAGAGTCGAACAGATTTATCATCACATCAGTCAGCAGCTTTATATTGCCAGATCGATGTTAAACAGTGTTCATGTTGAACGAACAGACAAAGCCCAAGATATTTCGATCAATGAAGTGAGTGAGCAAACATTGAGTGAGTTTGTAGCCAGTATGTTCAACGACAAAGACATTGGTTATGCATATAAGATTGCTCCAGAAGTACAAAATATTTTGTCTGGTGATCAGAATTTGATGGTCGGGCGCAAACGTTTTTTGAACCTCGTGCG
>CAZMAC010000608.1:0-2160 GCA_964564085.1 uncultured Hyphomicrobiaceae bacterium | reverse complement strand
ATGAGCAGGATCGGCACCAGCGGGTGGATGTTGTTCAACAGCCGCATCACATTGCACAAATAGCCGACCGCATATTGCAGCGGTGTCTTCGGGCTTTTAGAATATTCCATCGCCGCCTTAACGACATAAAAAACGCCGGTATTGGCTGCAAGCAACGCTTTGGATAGCCAGACCGCGTTCTTTGGAGCGATCAGGTAGTTGCATTTAAGCAGAATCCGCTGCTGATCGTCGGGGTTGTAGTCGCCCTCGACCCAATGCAACTCCTTATGAAAATCAAGCAGCCCGAAATCATAGGTTTTAAACGCCTTTTCAACCCGACTGTCGCCGAAAACGACTGTGTAAGTCGCATCCGACTGGAGATAGATCAGCGAACGAACGACCGCGCCGACCGGCATGAAGCGCAAATTGCCGTCATAATGCTTTGTGAATAGCCCGTGATCGCCGCCGAAATCCTTGTTGTAGTGCGAGATGTAAAGCTCGTCGGTTTGCTTCATCGGCACGATTATGGACTCATCCGGAAACTGCTCAAGAATTTTCGTATAGATCACCTCATTATCGCGCAAACGGTCGATTTTCGTCGTGATGTCCTCAGGCAGCGTCCGCAAATAAACATGCTTGGAGGGCCGCGCCTTCAGCTCCTCGCGATAAGTGTCCTGGACCCATGCGGCGAGCTCATCGATAAGGCTACGCGTGGCAGGGTCTTCAAAGGCTCCGATTCGCGCGCGAAACATCCGCCTGGCTGGTCTTATTTGACGTTCGCCGGTATCGACGGCAGCACTATGAGCTCGATCATTCATGAGAGATTCTCCCTTAGCATATTGTGACCCGATGCCGCCGAATATCGCGAAAACAGGGCCGCACTAAAGATCAGGCAAATAACAATGATGGCCAAAGCGAAAGGCCACACCTCCTCAAAGCCTGCAAGTAACAAAACTGATCCTGAAAAGAAGCCGGCAAAAGGCAACAATGTTCCAAAGAACCGGCTCTTGCCACCGTAGATCTCCATGAGGAGTATCTGCAAATTAAGACCTATGTGAAGCAGCGCCAAAGGCCACCATGCCGTTCTGAATTCCTGGTCCAGCAGCATTCCGCCGTAAGCCATCATATTGCCAATCAGCATTGGATGGGACGTGACCGAATAAGGGAAGGACGTGATCCATTTCGGCGGGCAATGGCCCAATTCATAGCCGTAATAGGTCCGATCGGAGCCGAGCTTCGTAGCCGCAACAATATTGAGGCCGAAACCGGCGATCATGACGATGCACGAATAGATATTCGGCACGGTCGCCAGAAAAACGAATAGGAGCGCTGCCATAGAAATCGTTTTCAACGCGATAGCATCGCGTTTGAAACGCTGGAGCGGGATCTGCTGCCAGAAGAAAGCGAGCGCATAAACCAGATAATGCCAGAAGCTTAGGACATAGACGGCCATGTCCCATCGTTCAGCGGCTCGGGCAACACCAATAACGGCAAGAGTGAAAATTGCCGTAAAGAGCGTTGTGTGATCGTGCATTAACGGAGAGCTTGGAGCCTTGGCTGCAGGTAGCATCTGACAAGTTTTTATGACGCCTTTGATTCAATTTGATGACACCGGAAACGATGCCGGAAAGCAGCCCATATATAAACCTTTTTTAGACTGAAATTGGGCCCATGGTGGACATTCGACGGAAAAGCGATTTTCCCTCACATCAGCATAGGCGGAGTTTGCGCCTTTACGATCTATGGCTGCTCGCGCATCGTTGCGGAAGTGGGCGCACGGTCGGTTTGGAGTCAAGCAAATCCGATCTTTTACTTTGCCAAATAGCAAACCATGAAGCATCTCTCGATTCTGCTTTCCATGCTTTGTCGGATCCAACACGCCGGGCTGTTGTTCAGCGCTTGGCGAGCGGACCTGCCGCTGTGAAAGACCTCGCGCAACCATTCGATATGGGGCTACCCTCATTCTTAAAGCATATCAAAGTCCTGGAAGAGAGCGGCCTGATTGCCTGTGAATGCCCGCTGATTAAGTTGAATACGCCCTAACGTCGGCTTCTGCTCACGTCTCCGAAATTTTTGGTTTTTTGCAAATAGGCCATTAGATCAAAAAAACAGGCTTTTCATTTGATTTACCCTGATCGAAGAATTGCCATCCCGAGTTATCCCCGCCCCTCTCTGTCAACT
>CAZMAC010000607.1:0-2161 GCA_964564085.1 uncultured Hyphomicrobiaceae bacterium | reverse complement strand
ACCCTCCTCGGACAACCGCAGCTCAAGACCTTTGAGGGGCTGGCCGACAGATCCCGGATAAATATCATCAAGGGCTGTTGCGGTTACGACGGGGGCCGTTTCCGTCAAGCCGTAACCTTCGACCAGCGGTAAGCCTATCCCGATCAGAAATCTCGCCACATTTTCTGCGAGTGGAGCACCGCCGCTCACCGTGACACGCAGGCGCCCGCCGAATGCCCTCAGAATCGGCTTGGCAACAAAACGATCGAGGATAGGCCACATCAAGCGCGCCGTCAGACCCAGACCAGGACCTCGTCCCCGCTCGGCTTCGAACCGCCGCCAGCCCAGAGACGCCGTCAGGCGCAGCAGGAAGCGCTTTAGAATTTTCCTTTCGACCTGAGAATGGATTCCAGCGTAAATTCTTTCATAGACCCGGGGGACGGATACCAAAACGGTCGGTCGAATAGCGAGAAGATCATCTCGCAACGCCTCTATGGAACGCGCATAAGCGACGCAGGAGCCCCCCATCATTGCAAGGTAATAACCAACCGTCCTTTCAAAGGCATGAGCGAGAGGTAAGAAGGAGAGAAACACGTCGTTCTGGCGCGGTGGAATGAATTTGCTGCAGCTTTCTGCATTCCAAAGAAGAGCGAAATGGGAGAGTAAAACACCTTTAGGACGTCCAGTCGTACCGGAGGTATAAATCAGGGTGGCGGGCGCTTTGGCCTCCGACACATCGGTTGAAAATGCGCCGCTTCGCGTTGGCAGGATGTCCCCTAGAAAGCTTACCGACGGATGCTTGCCGTTCGACGATGACGCTTCTTGTCCCGCCTGTACCCAGATGCGGTCAAGAGAGAGGGATTCGCTGGAATATCGCGAAAGAGCCTGCCAACGGTCCGCCGTGTCGAGAAAAAGCAGCCGGATTTCGGCATGATTGAGAATATAGGAAATGTTCGCCAAGCCATCATGGACATAGAGCGGAACCACGATCAGACCGAGGCTCAGAGCGGACATATCGAAGCAAACCCAGTCCACGCCGTTCGGCAGCAGAACCGCGACCCGGTCTCCAGGGGCGAGTTGTTCCTGGGAGAGAGCTTCGCGAAACCGGGCCGCACGTTCGCCTATCGATCCCCATGTGTGATCGCGCCAGCTCCTGGCCATCGCATCATACTCACGATAGGCTAATCCTTCGGGCGTACGATTGATGCGCTCACAGAACAGGCCGGGCAGCGTTACGCTGTCTCTGCACCCAATGATTTGGTTTGCTGGCTCGATTAGATTGCCTCCCTCCGAATTGTGCGGTCCCTTCCTCATCGTCAGCAGCGCCATTGTTTCAATGGGAAATATATCGTGGCTCGCGTTCTTACTCGTTGACTTTGCTCAAGGCGCAGAGCGCGCGAACATGAACAAATACTCCTACAAAATTTTGGACTGACAAAAGGGAACGGCGTGTTCGCCTGAGAATATTTTGTCTTCAGCTTCAACAGCACTGCGCAGTTCAGAAGAGGAGCGCAAATCCGAGGAGGATGTGGCTGAGCGATTGATCCATGTCGTGCGCGATCTCGCTCTGGAGCTCCATCCTCACCTCACCCGAATAATCACCGTCGAACTCGACAGCGACCTTGATCGCGACCTTGCGCTCGATAGCCTTGGCCGCGCCGAGCTTCTGCTTCGGCTCGACCGAACCTTCAAGGTACGGCTGCCCGACCACCTGATCGGCGATGCCGAAACGCCTCGCGATCTTCTCAAAGCCGTTCTGGCTGCCTCGCCGGCGATGCGTGCTGCGGGTGCAAGGGCTATGGTTGAGCCGATCCTTCTCCCGGAGACAGCCGCGCCAACCCGTGCCCGAACTCTGATCGAGGTTCTTTCGAACCATACGAGACATCATGGTGAGCGCCCTCATATATGGCTCTGGCGCGGCGAGGAGGAAGAAGAACAAATAAGCTAAGCCGAACTCGAGCGGTCCTGCCGCGCGGTTGCATTCGGGCTGCTTGAGCAGGGCCTTAATGCAGGCGATCGGGTCGCCATCATGCTGCCAACGGGAAAGGACTATTTCTTCTCCTTCTTCGGGGTTCTGGCGGCGGGTGGCATCCCCGTCACGATTTATCCACCGTTCAGCCGCGCTCAAGTTGAAGATCATCTGCGGCGGCAGGCGGGCATTCTCAAGAACGCGGAGGCGAGC
>CAZMAC010000606.1:0-2174 GCA_964564085.1 uncultured Hyphomicrobiaceae bacterium | reverse complement strand
GATCCGCCCATCTTTCAGCCCGACATCGGCCTTGATGATCCCGGCGACCGCATCGACGATCAGTGCATTGGTGATGACCGTATCGACAGCGCCATCCGACCTTGTCGTCTGGGATTGCCCCATCCCGTCGCGGATCACCTTGCCACCGCCGAACTTCACTTCCTCGCCATAGGTCGTCAGGTCGCGCTCGACCTCGATGAACAGTTCGGTGTCGGCGAGGCGGACTTTGTCGCCGGTGGTCGGGCCAAACATATCCGCATAGGCGCTGCGGGAGATTTTAGCGGGCATCTCTTTCCTCTTGTTACGACTCAGTGCTTCTGCCAGGCGGCGGTCTTGAATTTTTCTGGCAACTCCGTGAACGGTACATCTTCCAGCTCGGCGACTTCGATCGCATCGAACCAGGCATCGCGTCCGCTTTCCGGCAGCTTGGCCCCGCAGAATGGGCAATGCGAGAGAAGCAAATAGGATGCCCCGCCATCGCGGATCGGGATGCCGTATTCCTCGAAAGGCTCATGATAGATGATGACGGTGTCCGGGCAGTCGAACGGATCACCATGTTGCTCGCAATCGAATTCCAGCGGAGCGGCCATCTCTTCGCAGCAATACTCCGCGGCGGCGCTTGGCGGCTGCCAGTCGAAATCAAGCGGCAACCACAAAACGCGTCTTGCTGGGAACAGTCTTGCGGACATCACAGGCCCCGGCAATTGATCGATCTTGATACGCCCGAACGGACCGTGCTGAAGATCCTTGCGGTCATCGCTCAGTAACTCCGGCCATCGACTTTTTTGATCTCCAGCGTATCGACATCCACGCCGTCCAGGCAGCGCGCATTGATCGCCACCAATTCGGTTCCATCCGGTCCCTTGCCCGTGGCAAAGGATTCAATTCCGCAGTCGGAGCAAAACAGATGATGAATGACATTGTTGTTGAATTGATAATCCTTAAGGCTGTCCTCGCCGGATTTAAGCGCAAAGTCAGTGGCAGGCAAAAACGCAAAAAGCGAACCGATCCTGCCGCAGCGCGAGCAATTGCAGGCATTGACTTCGCCTAATGCGATCTCGACTTCATAGCGGACTTTTCCGCATTGGCATCCGCCCGTATAGGTCTGTTTCATCATTCCCTCCTGCGTTTGCGTGTCTTAGAGTTTGCCCATCACCTGTTGGCGGAAGCCCTGTATCGTTCTGCCGCCCGCGACCTCGACAAGCGTTATCGAACGCGTCTGGCCGGGCTCGAAGCGCACCGCAGTCCCCGCCGCGATGTCAAGCCGATAGCCGCGCGTCTTTTCCCGCTCGAAGGAAAGCGCCGGGTTGGTCTCGTAAAAATGGTAATGGCTTCCGACCTGGATCGGCCGGTCGCCCGTGTTGGCGACCTCAACGGATACAGTGAGCCGGCCCGCATTCAGCTCGATCTCGCCGTCTTTCGGAATGACTTCGCCTGGGATCATTTCGCCACCTATCGGATCGGATTATGCACGGTCACGAGCTTCGTGCCGTCGGGAAATGTCGCTTCGACCTGCACGTCATGGATCATTTCGGCGATGCCGTCCATGACCTGATCGCGCGTGATGACCTGCGCGCCGGCTTGCATCAGGTCGGCGACCGAGCGGCCGTCGCGCGCGCCTTCGACAACGAAGTCGGTAATCAGCGCGATGGCTTCCGGATGGTTGAGCTTCACGCCGCGTTCGAGACGGCGGCGAGCAACGATCGCGGCGGTTGCGATCAGCAGCTTGTCTTTTTCTCTCGGCGTCAAATTCACGGGGTGCAGGCCTCTTCTTGTATGTTCGTTTGTCCCGGTTGGTCAGACTGACCAGCTTCTGGGCAGGGCGGTTTGCGACAGGATCGGCAGGACACGTTCCAGCATTTGCCGGATCGCTCTATTGTCATGGCCAAGCGCGCGGACGACTAGCAGGTCGTTCCAACTGCTGGCCCCGGCTTCGCAGGACACGCCGTCAAGCGCGCTGCGGACAGCTTCGAGCCGGTCCTTTGCCTGGGGTGCGACGAGCAGGATCGTCGAAATCACATGCGCACCGCCAGCGATAGCGGGGCGCTGCATCAGATCCGCGATGCCGCCGCCCAACCGGACAGTCTCAGCGAAAACGAGCGTGCCGCCCTGCCGGATGCGCCAGCGGTCCTCGAACAGCCCGGAGGCTACGGTTTCACCCATTGCGGTGCGGC
>CAZMAC010000605.1:0-2182 GCA_964564085.1 uncultured Hyphomicrobiaceae bacterium | reverse complement strand
CATCCGCCGCTCTATAAGGGCAAGCGCGGCAATTCGGAGCATTATTTGAAGGATGAGCGCGCCTTTGAGGATTATCTGATCGCTGGCGGCATCGACGAGGCGGTCCTGGAGCTCGGTACTGGCGAGACGGTTGCTGGGGAAGATTTGCGCCAGATTGTCGAAAAGGCGCGCGCCGCGAACGGCATTCTGGACGGGCTGCATAGCCGCTATGCGCGCTTTGTCGTCGAGCAGGCCGCCATTTCCGGCGCGCTTGACCCGAATGTGCTTGTCGATGAAGGCGAAGCGAAAGCGCTCGGCGAAAAGATTGCAGCCCGTCTCGACATCCTGTCGGAAGAAACGGAGCGCGGCTGGACCGGCGATATCACCGATGAAGGCGGCCTGGTTTTCACCCGCGAAGTCCGTAGCGTGACCGAAGCGCATGTGATCGACCGGGCGCTGATCGCCTCAGCCGATGCGCGCAAGCTGAACCAGCTGGCTGAGCATTTGACCGAGACTTACGGCGCTGCCGGTATGTTGAAACGTAAGGGTATGGAAACGGCGATTTACGGCCCCGCCAGTTTGCTCGACGCCGTCTATGCCGCAGGACGCAAAGGCATCTCGATGCAGCGCTATAAAGGTCTTGGCGAGATGAACCCCGGCCAGCTTTGGGAAACGACGCTCGACCCCAATGCCCGCACGCTGATGCAGGTGAAAACCGGCGAGCTGGATGAAGCGGATGAGATTTTCTCCAAGCTGATGGGCGATGTCGTCGAGCCGCGCCGCGAATTCATTCAGGAAAATGCGCTGGCTGTCGCCAATCTCGATGTCTGATGCCGGCTATGACTTGTGGTATGAGTGAGGACGGAGGACGGACGGACAAGCCTTACGGAGTGCGCCGATTGACGCCGCAGGACGGCGAGCTGTTCGCCAAAATGCTCGACCTGTTCGGCGATGTCTTTGAAGACCGGAAAACCTACTACGAAAATCGCCCTTCGCAGCTTTACGTCGAACAGCTCCTTGCCAACACCGCCTTCGTCGCGCTTATCATTTGCGATGGCGATGAGGTGATCGGCGCGCTCACGGCTTATGAGCTTCCCAAATTCGAGCAGGAGCGCTCGGAATTCCACATATATGATTTGGCGGTCGCCGAGGCGCACCGGCGCAAAGGCATCGCGAGCGCGCTGATTTCAGCGGTCTGCGTCATAGCGCGCGAGCGCGGAGCGCATTTGGTCTTTGTCCAGGCCGATTATGGCGATGACCCCGCGATCGCGCTTTACACCAAGCTGGGGCAGCGCGAAGAAGTGATCCATTTCGATATTCCCTTAAATCGAGGGGCAGAGGCCGAGACGGGACAGAGCATCGGACCGAAAAGTGCGAAGCGGTTTTCGGATAAATCCGATGCTTAAACAAATAGATAGAGCGGCACGGCCGATTCCGATTTGAGATCCGCCGCTCTAGCGCCGTTCTTGCGCTCAGCTCCGCTAAAATTCGCTGTACTGCTTTCGCGTACAACATTGACAATTCTGCACAATCAAGGCTCCATCACCTCCGTAAAATCAGCAAGGAAAGAGGTGTCCCATGCTCGACCAGCTCAAATCCGTCATCGAGTCTGCCTTCGAGGCGCGCGACACCGTCAACACAGGCACGCAGGGCGAGCTGCGCGATGCGGTGGAGAAGGCGTTGGGGCTGCTGGATCGGGGCGAGTTGCGCGTCGCCGAAAAGAAAGACGGCGCGTGGACCGTTAATGAATGGCTGAAAAAAGCGGTCTTGCTGTCTTTCCGGCTTAACGATATGATGCCGATCGGCGGCGGCCCTGGCGGGGCGACCTGGTGGGACAAAGTCCCGTCGAAATTTGAAGGTTGGGGCGACAGTGAGTGGCGCGCAGCAGGCTTTCGCGCCGTGCCGAACTGCACGGTCCGCCATTCCGCCTATATCGCGCCGGGCGTGGTGCTGATGCCGTGCTTCGTGAACCTGGGCGCCTACGTCGATGAAGGCACGATGGTTGACACCTGGGCGACCGTGGGGAGCTGCGCGCAGATCGGCAAGAATGTGCATCTTTCGGGTGGCGCGGGCATAGGCGGCGTGCTGGAGCCGCTGCAGGCGAACCCGGTCATCATCGAGGACGGCTGCTTCATCGGCGCGCGCGCCGAGGTCGCCGAGGGCGTGATCGTGCGCGAAGGCTCGGTGCTGTCGATGGGCGTCT
>CAZMAC010000604.1:0-2184 GCA_964564085.1 uncultured Hyphomicrobiaceae bacterium | reverse complement strand
GGAACTGGTTCAATGCCCGCCATCAGCACAGGGGACGGGGTGAGCCCTCCTTGATTGCGGGGATCACACGCCAGATCATGCAGAATTACACGATCGACCCAAGCCGCGTCTATATTGCCGGGCTCTCGGCGGGCGGTGCGGTAACCGCCATTATGGCATCCACTTACCCCGATCTCTATGCGGCTGCCGGCGTGCATTCGGGGCTTGCGCGTGGAGCTGCCCGGACGGTTTCCGCCGCTTATGCCGCAATGCAAAGCGGTCAATCCGAGATTGCGCCCGAAGTGACTTTATCACCGATTTCGCTCAGCAATCGCCGCCGGGTTCCAATGATCATCTTTCACGGTGACCGGGATGAAACCGTGAATGTGCGTAACAGCGATCAGGTCCTGGACCAGGCTTGGCCGAGTGTAGCATTGCATTACAGGCATAAGCAGACAAAGCGTCAGGTCAAAGGAGGCCATAGCTATACGCGCACCCTGTATTTGAATGAACCCAGCAAGTCTGTCGTCGAATTGTGGATTGTGCATAATTCCGGCCATGCCTGGTCCGGAGGTCACCCCGCCGGCTCTTACACCGATCCGGCAGGTCCCGATGCGTCTGGCGAGATGATACGCTTTTTCCTAAGTCATCAGCTTGACGAAGCAAAAATCGCCGAGCAGGCGGCACAATAAAGGACTTGCGGATACCAGAACGCCTTACAAATAGCTGAATCAGGAATAGGCTATGATTTCTTAAATCATCGCTTGTTTATATTTGCGTCTATAAAGGCTAAGCGGGCCAGCTTTTGGGCGAAGGGGAAACGTTTTTCCGTAAGGCGCAAAAGCCCTTGGTCGATCTAGAGCGCTTTCAGGCGAAGTGGAAACCGGTTCGCCGCTCGGAAAGCGCGATAAAATAAAAGGTTAGAGCCGACGCTCCGATCAGTCGGAGCGGACTAGGCTCTAGACAGCCACGCGCTTCGCAAATGGAGCGGAAAAGGAGAAGCCCTTTATGCCATCCTTAAAATCTGCCGGGCTTGCCCTGGCGCTCGCACTCGGCGCCTTCATCCCGGCATCGGCGCTCGCACCGCCCCATGAGGCTCAGCCGGTCGAACTTCGGCAATCGACGGGCGATGCGCGCGCCCTGGCCGATTTTATCTCGCGCGCACTTACGCCTTCACGTCTGCCGGAGATCTATGCGGATCTACGCCGCGCGGTTGGCGAGGTTTATCTGCCTGCCCTCAGAGACACTCTGGACGGCGACACATCCGGTCAGCCAGATTTTGATGAGGAGGACATCGTAACATTCAAAGCCGTTGCGGATTTCCTCGAATATTCTTTGAAAGCAAGCAACGAACTCGAACCGTTTTTATCCGATAATCGCGACGCCATTATTCTGGATTTCGCGACCCTCCAGGCAAAATACACGTCCTCCGCCGAAATCGAGGCGCTCAACGAGCTGCTCGAATTGCCGGCCATGCGCAAGATCTTCAATACGCTTTACGCTGCCTCGCGCCTCGTCACGGGCTATTCCTATGACGATATGCGCAGCTATTACGCGCAATCCGCATGGCTCAACGATCTCAGCTCTTCATTGGCCGATAATCCTGGCCTGGGACCTGAGAAACAGCCGCCACCGGCTGAAAAAATTGCAAAAGCCGGTGCACTCATCACCGACTTGTTCCGTGTCTCCCGGCTCGATGAGATGGTGCAGGACATCGTCCGTTTTGCGAAAGACGTTCAGAGCGAAGCCAATCTGGCACTCGAAGACGAAGACGCGGATGTCAAAAGCCAGATCGAATGGCTCGAATTCTTTTACAATCTGCAAAAATCGATCGCGATGTCCGCAGGACCGTCGATGCTTGCCACTCTCTTTACCGATGAACAGCTCAATCAGCTTCACCTGTTCATTCTTTCGCCCGTCACGACAAAGACTTTCGGCTTTGTTCATGAAACGGTCCGTTCGGCAACCTCACTCACACCGCAAGATATTCGCGCGCTGAAACGGTTCTCGGAGAAGGCTGAGCAGGAAGGTCTCTTTTTGAAACGCCCGCCCGACGAGCAAGCCCAGCTCAGGCAGGAAATAGATGCGCTTGCTGCAATCTGGCGTGACCGGGCATGGGAATATCTTACGCCAGAGACACGTGAGGGATTAGTCCTAGCAATTGAACGCCTCGAACAGATACGCAAGGATACGGAAAAGGGTGAC
>CAZMAC010000603.1:0-2192 GCA_964564085.1 uncultured Hyphomicrobiaceae bacterium | reverse complement strand
CGGTGATGGGATGAAGGAAAGCGGCGAATTCGGTCAGGTGTATAAAATACAAGAATGAACTGTGGTCAGCCCGCATTTTTTTGACTGTCGCTTGTATTGTCCAACTCATAGGCGAGACTGACAGGCAAAGTCACGTCATGACAGAGAATTTTATTAACACATTGATTATCGTCTGAAAGAGGCAGGCGCATCCAGAACAGGACAACGTGGTCGCGATCAACGACCGGACCTTTGATCGCGCCCTGCATGGGCACTTTTTCCTCTATGACTTTCCGGTAGACAGCGAGCCAATAGTTACGTTTTTCACCAAACTCCAAATCAAATACGGAACGCCCGGTCACCTCTTTGCCAAATATATCTCGTAACCTTGTTCCAGCGAGTCTGTAAATGATCTCTTCGGGCTTTTTGCCGGCATCAAGAATGCTGACTCCAGGCAATAAAGAAGGGATCGCAGCCGGGCTAATGCTGGCACGGGATGGTAATTTGTTATCGCGAGCACAAGCGCGCCAATAGTCAAACAGCTCTCGCTGCTCGCGAATAACAAGTTGTGCCCGAAAAGCAAGTTCGGACAGCATAGGCCCCCTCAATTTCAATTGCGCGGTACAGTCCGCCTCCGTACCGCTTTTTGGGAACTATGCGTGATTTGCCAGAGTCGGTGCAAGGTTAAGATTGGTTAAAAATTCGATAATCGCAAACACATGCCTGGGGACAAAGCTTTAATGGCCATTCTGTGGCTGAAATGTGTCGCAGCAAGGGCTCCGAGTTTAGGCTGCGCATGTCTCCGGATCGATTAGCCGGACAATTTCACTCATGATTTCATTGAGTTGGAAGTCCTTCGGGGTATAGACTGCGGCAACGCCCGCTGCCTTGAGTAACCGCTCATCCTCTACAGGAATGATCCCGCCGACAACGACCGGGACATCGCCGAGGCCGGTCGCGCGCATCCTCTCCAGCACATCACGAACGAGAGGAACATGGCTGCCGGAAAGGATCGATAAGCCGATGACATGGACGCCTTCTTCCAGCGCGGCATTAACGATTTCGGCAGGCGTCAAGCGAATGCCTTCATAAACGACTTCCATACCGCTGTCGCGCGCGCGCACCGCGATTTGTTCTGCGCCGTTGGAATGGCCGTCGAGTCCTGGTTTCCCAACAAGGAACTTGATCCGTCGCCCGAGCAGCTTTGACACGCGCTCAACATCCGTGCGAACAGCCTCAAGCCCTTCGCTGCTATCGGCACGTGCTTTCGCGACGCCTGTCGGCGCACGATATTCGCCAAACACTTTGCGTAAAGTCTCGCCCCATTCGCCGGTGGTAATACCGGCTTTGGCGCAGACTATGGAGGGCTCCATAATATTGCGGCCTTCCTGCGCGGCAGCTTGAAGCTCTGCAAGCGCAATGGTTGCGGCTTTTTGATCCCGACCTGCGCGCCAGGCCTGAAGTTTTTCCACCTGCTCCCGCTCGATCGAATCCGGGACCGTCAAAATTCCATTGTCATTGCCTGCCGATAAAGGCGAGAGTTCCGTCTCCTCCCAACGGTTCACGCCGACCACGACTTGCTCGCCGGTTTCGATCGCATGAAGCCGGGCCGAATTTGACTCCACCAAACGTTGTTTCATGTAGCTCGACTCAACGGCGGCAATCGCACCGCCCATGGCTTCGATGCGCTCCAGCTCCTGTTTCGCCTCGCTTTTGAGCCGCTCGACTTTCGCTTCAATAGCAACAGATCCGTCAAAGATATCGCCGAATTCGAGAAGATCGGTCTCATAGGCAACGATTTGTTGCATCCTCAAAGACCATTGCTGATCCCATGGACGGGGCAAACCAAGCGCTTCATTCCATGCCGGCAGCTGAACAGCGCGGGCCCGCGCCTTCTTAGAGAGCACAACAGCAAGCATCTCCAACAGAATTCGGTAGACGTTGTTTTCCGGCTGCTGCTCTGTGAGCCCCAGACTGTTCACCTGTACGCCATAGCGGAACCGCCGCAGCTTTTCGTCTTCAACGCTATAGCGATCGCGGCAAATCTCGTCCCAAAGGTCGACGAAAGCGCGCATCTTGCAGACTTCGGTTACGAAACGCACGCCTGCATTTACAAAAAAAGATATACGGCCGACGACACGCGGAAAGTCCTTCTCATCAACTTCGCCCGATGCTTTCACGGCATCAAGGACGGCCTGTGCAATCGCCAGAGC
>CAZMAC010000602.1:0-2193 GCA_964564085.1 uncultured Hyphomicrobiaceae bacterium | reverse complement strand
GCATCGCCGACAAAAATGACCTTGTAGTCGGACGGGTAGGTATGCAGAACCTCCCAGGTCTGAATACGATCCGTGTGCCGGCGGCGGTTATCTTTCCATACCGACTCGTAGAGACAGTTGTGGAAGTAGAAATACTCCATATGCTTGAATTCCGAGCGTGCGGCGGAAAAAAGCTCTTCACAGACACGGATGTGAGGATCCATGGAGCCGCCGACGTCGAAAAACAGCAGCACTTTTATTTTGTTGTGTCTCTCCGGCACCATCTTGATGTCGATATAGCCCTTATGGGCACTGGAGCGAATGGTGTCGTCAAGATCGAGTTCTTCTTCGTCTTCAGACGCGTCTTCATCCTCGGGCAAGCGTGGACTGATCCTATCCTCGACCCGGATGCGCAATAGCCAGCCATTCTTTTTAGCCGCTGGCGTTACCTCGAGAACGCCGATAGAGAGAATATCGTTTAGATCCTCGCTCTCCTCCTCGCCAAACCTTTGCGACTCGTCCAGAGCGACCGCTTCAACTATATAGGATCGGCTTGCGAAGACGTTAAGATTTAAGGTATCTTGGCGCTGCTCTTCGATCAGCCAGCGCACGATCTAACGAGCATCGAGATCGACCGGATAAGTTTCCATTTTTGCCTGCGCCTTTTTCAGATCTCCGCATGGCAGATTTCGCTTTCAAAACGAAATTCTATCGGGCGTGATTTCAACGGCTTTGACTTCTATCAAGCGCGTCGCCCTGATGGGGCATTCCTGGTCTATGTTACAGGATATTGGCTTTTTAAGCAGCCAAGTTCCACCAAGTCATGTACCGAGATTTGATCGAATGATGCTCCTTTCGCCCCGTTTTCTTGATCGCAATCAAATTCCTAATTCACCCATTCGTGCATAAAGATCGCTGAAGCGGTTGACCCCCAAATCGGTTCAACCAAGCCATAAGCTGGACTTGGGAGTGGTCAGACATGATCCGGTGTGAAGAGATTCATATTCCTCCGATGGGACTGCCAGGAACATTGACGATTCCGGATGATGCAGAAGCACTGGTTCTGTTTGCGCATGGGAGCGGATCCAGCCGCTTCAGTCCGCGCAATAGAGCTGTCGCTCGTGCGCTGAACGAAGATGGCATCGCCACGCTACTATTCGATCTCTTAACCGGGGCAGAAGAGGCTGATCGCGCGAATGTCCTCGATATTCCATTGCTGGCTGATCGGCTTATCGATGCTGTTGAGCGGCTGAGAAGCCTGGGCCAGACGAACAGCTTATCGCTAGGAGTATTTGGGGCCAGCACGGGCGCCGCTGCCGCTTTGGTTGCCGCCGCTCGACTCGGAAACCGGATTGGAGCGGTTGTCTCGCGCGGTGGCCGTCCTGATTTGGCTGGGGAGGCCTTAGATAAAATCGATACACCGACGCTTCTGATCGTCGGGGGTGCTGACCACGGCGTGATTGAGCTTAACGAGGAGGCTTTGCGGCGTTTGCGCGGACCGAAAGCGCTCAAGATTATTCCCGGTTCGACGCACCTCTTTCCCGAGGAAGGCGCGCTTGAAGCGGTCATTGAGTATGCGTCCAATTGGTTTCGGCAATATCTGGGAAAAACGGCGAGTCCTGGCCACGCTGCCTCGAAAGCCGATCTTTAAGAGGTTAAGATGATGATTTTTGAAAATCGCCAAAGTGCCGGGAAGCAGCTTGCAGAGGAGCTAATCCGGTACAAACATCAAGTCCCAGTTGTCCTAGCCCTTCCGCGCGGCGGTGTGCCCGTCGCTGCAGAAGTGGCCGCAGCGCTCGATGCACCCCTCGATTTGATCCTTGTCCGTAAGATTGGTGTTCCCTGGCAGCCTGAGCTGGCGATGGGTGCGGTTGTTGATGGCGGTGAACCGATTGTCGTTCGCAATGAGGACGTGATCCGGCTGGCCGGCATCAGCGAGGAAGAATTCAGAAACGTGAGCGATGAGGAGCTTGCGGAAATCGAGCGGCGTCGGCAGCGTTATCTTGGAGACCGCTTGCGCTTAGAGATTGCTGGCCGAACGGCGATTATCGTCGATGATGGCGTCGCAACTGGCGCAACCACCCGCGCGGCTTTACGCGCCACAAGGTTGCGCAAACCGAAGAAACTGGTCCTGGCCGTCCCTGTTGGGCCAATGGAAGTTATGGCGGAGATGCGCACAGAGGCCGATGAGGTTATTTGTCTCGAAGAGCGCAG
>CAZMAC010000601.1:0-2195 GCA_964564085.1 uncultured Hyphomicrobiaceae bacterium | reverse complement strand
GGCCAACAATGGCTATGCGATCTACATTGCGATCGCATTCGGTGTGGTCGGTTACATCCTAGAAAGTTGTCGATTCCCGGTCGTAACCGTGGTCCTCGGCATCATCCTCGGCCCCATCATCGAATCCAATGTCCGCCTTGCACTCGTCCTTTCACGGAACGATTGGTCGACCTTCGTTGCGACCTGGCCCCGTCAGGTGATGGTGGCACTGATATGCATCGTTCTTGCCTGGGAAATCTATGCGGGCATTCGGGATACCGCGCGCGGTGAAAGCAGAGCGGTTGGAATTGCTGACTGAGCAATAAGGCCATCAGCAAGGTAGAATTGGGAGGAAGTAATATGAGACTATCAAGACTGGCTTTGACGGCCATGATGTGTGCCCTCGTTGCCCCTGCAGCGATGCCTGACACTGCATCGGCGGCAGGGCTTGAATGCGATACGATCCGGATGGTCGTGCCGTGGAAAGCTGGCGGCGGGACAGACCGCCTTGGACGCGGTCTCGCCTCTGCGATGGAAAAACTGTCGGGCAAATCCGTGATCGTCGACAATATCGATGGCGCAAGCAGCGCAAGCGGCTCGATCAAGGCGACCACCGCGCGCCCGGATGGCTGCACGATCCTGATGAATGGCGACACCGAAATGTTGGCCTTCATGACCTTCAAAAGCAATCTGCCTTTCAGCATCGATCAAATGAAATTCGTCGGCGGTTTCTTCACAACGCCAACCTGGATGGTTTCTCATAAGGACCGGGGTTACAAATCATTCCAGGATTTTCTCGATGCGGCAAAGAAAAAGCCGGGTGAACTGACGATCGGCGTGGGTGGTGCGTCAGGTGCGCATATGGTGATGGCTGCAGCCATCAAGGGTTACGCCGATATCGACGTGCGGATCGTTCCCTATTCGGGCGGCGCCGATCTCAAGAAAGCATTGCTCGCCAATCAGGTCGATGCCGGAGTGATCCATTCCCCGGTCATGCTGACCGAGGTCAAGGAAGGGATGATGGACGTCCTCACCGCCGGTGGACCGCTCACGGGTATCGAATATGAGCCGATCCGGAACACGCCGACGCTTGAGAGCATGAAGCTACCGATCAAGGTTTCTGTCACGCGCGGTGTGTTCGTGCCGAAAGACACGCCCGACGACGTGGTCGCGCAGCTCGCCACCTGGATCGAGGAAGCGACGAAGGACCCGGAATTCGTTGCCTTCGGCAAGAAGTTCGGCTTCCCGCCGGTCTTCACCCCCGGCGACGCTTTCGAGGCTGACATGCGCGAGGGACTGAAGTCGTTCCAGGAGATCTACGACAAATACATCAAGGCGGGCTAGCGTTCCGACCCACGAATTCATTGATTATGTCTGCGTTCAAATTAGG
Source organism: uncultured Hyphomicrobiaceae bacterium (assembly GCA_964564085.1). Lineage (GTDB taxonomy): Bacteria > Pseudomonadota > Alphaproteobacteria > Rhizobiales > Rhodomicrobiaceae > JAHQVI01. The sequence continues at coordinate 826 of CAZMAC010000601.1, read as the reverse complement.
AGGCATAATCGATGAAGGGTCGCCCTGTTACGCCAGTTGTTCTTTCGGAAGAAGAGAGCCTTGAGCTGGCTCGCCTGGTCAGGCGTCGGACGGCCGGGCAAAGCATTGCGCTGCGTGCTCGGATCGTTCAGCTTTGCGCCAAAGGCTTGGGCAACAAGGATGTGGCCGCCAATCTTGCGACCAGTACGCAGACAGTCAGCAAGTGGCGCAGGCGTTTTGCCGACAGGCGCGTCGCGGGGCTTTACGACGAACCGCGCCCGGGCGGCCCGCGGACCATTTCCGATGCCGCGGTAGAAGATGTCATCGTGCGCACGCTCGAGACGACGCCGGCGCATGCAACGCACTGGTCATCACGCAAAATGGAACGGGCAAGCGGTGTATCTGCCACCAGCGTGCAACGGATTTGGCGAGCGTTTGGGCCGCAGCCTCATCGCAGCTAGATCAACCTACGTTTAATCGGAATCGATTAAACGTAGAAAAATTGATCTATTTTAAAGATTTAGAGCAACTGCCCGCGTCCTATTGAACGCGCGCTGCGCTAGCATCCGTAGAATATTGGTCATTATCCAGCCGATTTCCATATTATCGAGACTGTTCGGAATTTGATCCCCAGCGGATGTATGTCCCATATTTTTGAAATCCGCCGATTGCCTTGGCTGCCTTAATCAAGTAGTCAATTCTGAAGAATTGATATTATATGAAAATGTCAAGTTAGGGCAGATGAGTGGACCGATAAAATGAACGGTTCTCATACGCCAACTGTTCAGTGTTGCCGGCTTAGCTCAGTTGGTAGAGCGGCTGATTTGTAATCAGTAGGTCGGGGGTT
>CAZMAC010000600.1:0-2196 GCA_964564085.1 uncultured Hyphomicrobiaceae bacterium | reverse complement strand
GTTTGAGAATGCGTTCCAATGGTACATCGGTTGCGATAAGTGTGTAGCGGCTCTGCATCCGAAGGGAACGGAACGACGGAAATCTGCCGATTCTTCAGCTTATCATGCCTCATTCCGACCTTGTCGATTGCCTGCTCCGCATTCTCAAACAGACTCTAAGTCCGGATCATGACCGTGATCACGCGCGAACCGACAGGCATGCGAGAAGATTACGTCGACTTTAGTAGTCTGAACGCGCAAAGCAATTACGGCGCATCAATGTGATGGTTGCGCGCTATTCCACGCGCACCACAAGGCAGTCGATCGAAAGACGCTTGAGCTTTGAGCAGGTGCGCGAAGCCTTCTTTTCAGAGAACTTGCCGAACCGGGCGCGATAGTAGGACTTGCCACGCACCTTGCCCTGGACTGTCAATTCGTCATGCCCGTCCAGAATGCTTGACGCCTTACCCGAGACTTGTGTGAGCCTAGCTTTGGCCGCATTGGTATTCAGGTAAGAGCCGACCTGAACATGGTATGGGCCCAGTTCCTCGCTCTTTTCATCAATGATGACATCGCGCTGGGTATCGCCTTCTTTCTCTTCAGGCTTACGGCCCGTCTCGGTCAAAGACGCCGAGTGAATCTGAACCTTGTCAGACGCGCCGGCCAGGGCAAATTTTGCGGGCTTTTGATCACCGGTCTTTTCCTTTTCCTTGCGCGCCTTCACGATGGCAACACGAAGCAGCCGCTCAGCAACGGTCGGGTGGAATGCCGGATTGCGCTCGGGCAGCATGTCCGCACGCAACACCCCGGCGACAGAGACAGGCTCCCTGTTGTAACCACGCTGTTTCAGGTCATTGAATGCAACGGCTTTTCTCCAAGACCGGTTGAGCAGACGCTTCATCCGCGCATTGCGGTGGCGGCTGGATCGCCCGCCCAGAACGACAGCCATTAGATGCTTATCGTTGCGCCGGCAGGATGCGAGCAGATTGAAACCGGATGCACGCGTGAACCCGGTTTTCATCCCCTCATTCCGGAATAGCTGAAAAGTAGCCTGTTGTGGTTTTTGTATCTTTTCTTTCCGTATTTGAAATATCGCGTCCGAAAGATTTTCGAGTACTCCGGATATTTTTTCAGCACATGCCGGCCGAGCGTGATGAGATCGCGCGCCGTGGTCGTCTGGCGCTTATCGGGAAGACCGGATGCATTGCGGAATGTGGTTTTGGTCATGCCGATCGAACGGGCTTTCTGCGTCATCATGCGGCCGAAAGCGGCTTCCGAACCGGCGATATTTTCGGCGACAACGGCGGCCACGTCATTGGCCGATTTTGTCACCAGCGCGTACATGGCATCGCGAACGCGAATTGTGCTGCCAGTTTTCAACCCGAGTTTCGAGGGCGGGCGCGATGCGGCAACGGAGCTGACTTTGAGTTTCGAGTTGAGCGTCAGGTGCCCCTGCTCAATCTGCTCAAAGAGCATGTAGAGCGTCATGACCTTCGTGATCGAAGCCGGATAACGCTTGGCATCGGCATTTTTGGAATAAAGCGTTTTGCCGGAATAAAGATCGACAACCATTGCAGCCTGTGGCGGCGCATAACGGCTGCGCTTTTTTTTCTTTGCTTCGGCCGGAATGGCGAGCAAAGCCGCGACAAGCACGATGCAAAAAACGGCTTTAATGATATCAGTCGGTTTCCAAGTGCTTATACCCATCTCCGCATAATATCGACACCACCGCATATCTCTGGAGATGACCATAAGTACCCCTCCGGTTCCCTCAACGGCTTTGTACTGCGCAATAAACGTACAGTCTACCCATACAGCCCTAGCAAAGTGTTAATGGTTGTTCCACCCCTTGAATTGAATTTGAGCGTACCGTATTTCTGTCAATTTCTTTTAACGCTCCGAGCGCTTCCCGGACTGGAAGGACAGATCGAAGATTTTGCCCGCCACCCGCGATTGAATGCCAATATTAAAGCATTAATGAGACCGTTCCCTTGGGATCAATCCGCATCTTCTACAGGCGGGACGCCTCACCCATATAAAGGGTCTGGCCTCTGGTAGGATGTATTACGGACTTGTCGTCATATTCGTTTTTTGTGGATGGCAATCTCAGTTTTTTTTGACGAAAATGCAATACTATCAAGGAGCTTTCAGCGTCTTTGCGGAAAGGAAGACTGTGAGAGTTGATAGCTTGGGCTTTTTGCTGCCCGCGCTATAGTG
>CAZMAC010000599.1:0-2200 GCA_964564085.1 uncultured Hyphomicrobiaceae bacterium | reverse complement strand
GCCAAAAACGCAATGCTAAGAACCGCGCCAAACAAGATGTGGCGCCAAAACGCCACCTCTAAGCGTTGCATAAGAGCTCCCCAGCGCTGATGCCCAAATTCAGTACGCTATGGTCTCAGGAAGAACTCTTATGTCCACCGACCTCAGGTTGAGCAGTGCGGGAATCTGGCGATACTTAGGCTTTCAAGTTTGTTCTGCGGCGCGTCGGTAACGCTTTCCATCCACCCTTGGGATGAGTCTTTGCGTCGTCACCGCCCTTGCATGGGTACAGCGAAACTAGATTTGACTAGAAAAAGATCTAGAAGCTGCATATAGTACCAAAGCTCAATCAAAGGTAGAATTCTGGCTATTTTGGGGTTTCTGAAACGGGACCGTTTAAAAGGTTTTCGCTCAACAAACCAGGGAATAAAAATAACGAAACGCGCGATGATAGAGCGCTGGTGGAATCAGCGAAATACTCCGGCAAGTCACGAAGTAAATTTGCTGGATTTCCCGAAGCCTGCTCGGAACATGCGACGCGCGGGGTATTGGATGATCCTCGGGACGCTTTTCCTTCTTCACGGCGGGGTGCTATTTTATTTGGTCGCATTCCCTTGGCTATCTCGTGAGGCTGATGGCGATGGCATGAGGCCCATTATCCGTGTCGAGTTTGTGAATTCGATAAGTACCAAAGCTCTTTCTAAAGAAGATAAGGAAAATATCAGGGCTGCCGGGATAAAGCGGTTGCCCGATAGTCAGAAAAAGCCGACCCAGTCATACGCTGAGGTCGTAGGCTCGACACGGCCGCCGGTTCAGGCGTTGTCGGTTTCGGTCGGCATCCTTCCCGAGGATCATGCAATTCATCCTATTACGCAGAGCATTTCGCATGAGCCGCCTAAAACTACCGCCGAGTCTAAGCATCATACATCGCTGTTTCTAACGTTTGAGCGGCATATCGCTGCGGGATACCAAGCGGTGTTGCCGCCGGTTAGTTTGAAATCGCCGCGCCTCGTTAAAGCAGATAAACGGATCTGGCCGGAAGATACTGGATATGCTCCGCTAAATTTCGAGTCGACAAGGCAGGTGCAACAGACCGTACAAAAAGACAACGTCCTCCCTTCGCAAGCAAAACTGTTTAAAGAGGAGCGCACCGTTCTACTCTCACTGCCTCCGAAACGCGCTCTTGTTGCGGATGAGATTGCGCGTCATGCGTCGAGCCGGAGCAGGGATGATAATCCGGTAGCAAAGCCAAGCCTCGAGCGGAAGAAATATGAGTCAAGAGTGCGTGCGCATTTGAAACTGCATAGGCCGAATGGTGGCTTTGGGACAGGGCTTGTTATTGTCGCATTCAAGCTTTCACGCTCCGGAGATGTTGTTTCAGCTCGTATTCTGCGCTCAAGCGGAAATGACGATCTCGATGATAATGCGCTACGCGCAATTCATCGCTCAGCGCCATATCCGAAACCGCCTTCAGGGCTCAAGATATCCAGCTTTCATTTTACAATCCCGTTTCGTTTCGAGTAACGGCCGAGCAGCTACCGGCCTACGATCTGGTGAAATGGGTGTTTTTGAAGCTGTCTCGTGCAGGGCAAGCCCAATCGAAGCGAGCCGCAGAATGAGGCCTTGTCGTGCGGTTAACACCCATATTTTTGGGGAAAATTCGGCTCCCGCTTCCTTCTCAGAGGGCTTTAGCTTTCACCGATGGTTGACGTATGCTCTGGCAGTCTCGTTTTTTGTGAGCTTGTCTACAATCATGCGCCCAATCGGGAGTGCCGATGTTGCGGCGGGCGAGGGGGCATTACAAACGTGTAACATCCGCGGAGTCTGCTTGAACAGAAAATCATGTACGAGCGTGCCATCACGGAGAACAGCTTGCGCGCGGATCCCCGCTTCGTAGGGTAGGAGGTCTTCAATTTGAAGGCTGGGACAATATTTCCGGCATTCTGCCAAATACCGGCTTTTTGATAGCGAATTGCGCATCTCCGTAACACCCGATTTCAGATGCTTGCGCATGACCCGCCAAAAACCAGGAAATCCGAAAAATGAGGCTGTATCGTTCCAGGAAAAGGAAAATTTCTTGTAGCCCTCGCGAGACCATCCGAGCACGGCATTCGGACCAACTGTGATGCTACCATCAATCATGCGGGTCAAATGAATGCCAAGGAAAGCTAGGTCGGGGTCTGGAACGGGATTGATGAGCGCATTGACGATGCCGTACTTT
>CAZMAC010000598.1:0-2201 GCA_964564085.1 uncultured Hyphomicrobiaceae bacterium | reverse complement strand
GGTGCGCACCATGGCGTCCTGCCCAATCAGATCTTCGAAAGTCTGCGGGCGGTATTTACGCGCTAAAACAAGGTAAGGCGTCGTCTCGGCGCTCATGGGCAGCCGGTGCTCCTAAATTCGCTCCACTCGGTGGAATGCCCTCAAAAGGCACTTTCACTCAGCCGCATTGGCGATTGTCAAAGCTGAAGCTAGCAGCCGGTCCGATGTCGTGCAACTCGCAGGACTCCCGAAGCGCGCCTTAATTCAATCTTGGCGTGTTAACAATTTCATTGAATGCCTGAGGGTTACGCTCAAAAGGCGAGGAACCGTTTTTTTTACAGCCCTTGCCGCCAGTATGCCGATTATGGCTGGAGCACGGCAAAACATTGAAAATAAGTCGTTTTTGTCCAAACCCAAACTGGGTTTAATAGCGACGAAACTATGAACGCCACAAAATCGACTTGTTCATCGTGCCTACAACTAGAAATGGTATTGAGTTTGAGAAAAAAGAACTTGTTCTCTTTTTGTTCTCAAGGCATAAAGGCGTCATGACCAAGAGATATGAAGCGACAGACAGCGCGGGCCCTGAGCCTATGACGCTCATTTTTACGGAAGGAACCTATGAGGCGCTCCCTTTTGAGGTGCGGCTCATGGAGCCATGGTGTGGCAGCCGGTATATCGATGAAAAGCGGCTGAAGCCGGCCCAGCGCTGCGAGATTTCGCGGCAGGGCTATGCGGTCATTCGGGAAGGAGACGTGAAAATCCGAAATGCCGCATAATCGGGCGATAGCACTTTTCGTCGATAAGCGAGACAAGGATCGTGGCAAAGGTTTTGCGTTCCCCGACCTTGTCTCTTTTATTTCTTTCAAATAGGGGCAAGGCCTTTAGGAATTAACTTTTCGACAGCCACGAACCGGCCTGCATCTCATTGCCCCGCTGCCGCACTAATAAGCGGCTCACGCTCGCCGAGCAGGTAACGAACCACATCGGCATAGTCGAAGCCTAAGGAAATAATCATCGTGGCGAGCAGGAGCCAGATAATTTGCCGGAAGGGTGCGGTTATCGCCGGGTCGCGCAGACGCCAGAGGAAATAAATCACAAGCGGTGTCCAGACGATGACATGCGGTAAGCCGAGCAGCCGGACATAGCCGAGCTGGCCGTAAAGCCATTGCATGAAGAAGACCATCGGAACATTGGCGGCCAGCAGAATGAGTGCATCGCGGCGGGTGGATCTGGAAAACAGCAGGGCTACGAACGATCCGATCAGGACAAGTCCCATCCAATTGACCCAGAGCTGAACCCATTGGGGCTGCTGGGCAAGCGCCTCATCAAACGTCATCGCAGGGTTTCCATGTAAAATTTAGCAGAAAGAACCAGACTGGATCGGGAATTTAGACCAGCCGCCATATCTTACAGAATGTTTGTTTGAATCTCATAGACACAAAAATCTGTTGTTACAAAATACGCGTCAGACTGGTACAGAACACAATCAAATTCGTACAAAATGTCATAAAGTTGAATTAATTATCGATATAATCGATATCATGGCGAGAGACGAAAAAAGTGCGTCAACCATTCGCGGTGATGGAAAAGAAATCCTCGGTAACAATGTCGACGCCACCATGCGGCCTCATGCCTTGCAAGGCGGACGTCTAGTGGATCGAACATGACATTTGAGTCCCTCCCACCATCCGATGGAATCGAGGTAAGCACTTAAAACGTCATGTCAATTCAATCCATAAGCAAAAAACGACGTGGTTCGAAGCGTTAGATTCGAACCACTAGCGACATTCATATCGTTCATTGCTCTGATCTTTTCCGGAATAAGCCTTTACGAAACAATCCTGAAACGCGCCGAGCCGGTCCTGCACATAGGCAGTGTCATTCATTGTGCGCGCGACTATACGCAGCCTGACGATGTTTTCGTGCTACCGGTCACCGTAACGAACACCGGCGCGCGCGAAGCGGTTATCGTCGAATTTCAGCTTTTGGTTGCCCAAGCGGGAGAGGGAAACACGGCATGGACGTCTTTCACGAGCCTGTATTCCGGCACCAATCCGAGAACGGACAAACAGTTTTTCTCGCCAATTTCCATAGCCGGGCGCGGCACGTCAAAAAAACGTACTGCTTTTTTACCCGGCCCCATCGCCTGATGCGCTGCAGACCGACATCGTAACTGGCAATAATCAGACATTCCGATTTTGCCTGATTGCAAAAATGGT
>CAZMAC010000597.1:0-2203 GCA_964564085.1 uncultured Hyphomicrobiaceae bacterium | reverse complement strand
ATGAAGCGCTCCATGGAAGCGCTCATCCACCATTTCAAGCTCTATACGGAAGGCTTCCACGTGCCCGAAGGCGAGGTCTATGCCGCTGTTGAGGCGCCAAAAGGCGAGTTCGGCGTTTACCTGGTCGCCGATGGGACCAACAAGCCCTATCGCTGCAAGCTACGTGCCCCGGGCTTTGCCCATCTTCAGGCAATGGACTTTATGAATAGGGGCCATATGCTGGCCGACGTTTCGGCAATTCTAGGCTCGCTCGACATCGTGTTCGGGGAAGTGGACCGGTAATTCAAGAAAAATCTTAAAAATGGAAATTTAAGCTATGTCGGTTCGCCGTCTCGATGAAGAACAGCCAGCCAACTTCGAGTTCACGCCGGAAAATCTGGTTTGGGCTAACGAACAGATGACCAAATATCCCGAAGGTCGCCAGATGGCGGCCGTGATCCCGGTTCTCTGGCGCGCTCAGGAACAGCATCACGGTTGTTTGCCAGAGCCGGCGATCCGGTATGTCGCCGATCTCCTCGATATGCCCTATATCCGGGTCTATGAGATCGCGACCTTCTATACCATGTTCAATCTGTCGCCGGTCGGCAAATATCATGTGCAGCTTTGCGGAACCACGCCCTGCATGTTACGCGGAGCCGAAGACATTAAGGTTGTCTGCCGCCAAATGATCGGTCCGGAAAACACCGTAACGGAGGACGGGCTGTTCTCCTGGGTTGAGGTCGAATGTCTGGGCGCTTGCGTGAATGCGCCAATGGTCCAGATCAATAAGGATTATTTCGAAGATTTGACGCCGGACATCTTCAAAACGCTCCTCGATAAGCTTCGTACCGGCGTCGCGGTGAAGCCGGGACCACAGAGCAACCGGCAATTTTCAGCGCCTGCCAGCGGGCCGCGCACACTCATGACAACGGAATAGGGCATGCTTTCGGACCAGGATCGTATCTTCAAAAATCTTTACGGCCAACAGGATTGGCGTCTGCCCGGAGCGAAAGCCCGCGGCGCATGGGATGGTACGAAAGAGATCCTGGAAAAGGGCCAGGAATGGATCATTGAAGAGGTCAAAGCCTCGGGGCTGCGCGGCAGGGGTGGGGCGGGCTTTCCGACCGGCCTGAAATGGTCGTTCATGCCGAAGAACGATCCGCGTCCATCCTATCTTGTCGTTAATGCAGATGAATCGGAGCCCGGCACATGCAAGGACCGCGAGATCATGCGGCATGACCCGCATCTGCTCCTAGAGGGCTGTATTTACGCCGGTTTCTCGATGAAGGCACACACCTGCTACATCTATCTGCGCGGTGAATACATCCACGAGCGTGAGCGCCTGCAGGCGGCCGTTGATGAAGCCTACGAAGCCAATCTGATCGGCAAGAACAATATCCATGGTTGGGATTTCGACGTTTACCTGCACCACGGCGCCGGCGCGTATATCTGCGGCGAGGAAACGGCCTTGCTTGAAAGCCTAGAAGGCAAGAAGGGGCAGCCACGCTTGAAACCGCCCTTTCCGGCCAATGCCGGACTATGGGGCGCGCCGACGACTGTCAACAATGTGGAGTCGATCGCCGTCGTTCCCGATATTCTCCGGCGCAGCTCAAAATGGTTCGCCACGCTCGGGCGTCCGAACAATACGGGCACGAAGCTCTTTTGCATCTCGGGTCATGTCAATGAGCCATGTAATGTCGAAGAGGAAATGGGCATCCCGCTTCGCGAGCTGGTTGAGAAGCATGCCGGCGGCGTTCGTGGCGGCTGGGATAATTTGCTCGCGGTGATCCCCGGCGGTTCGTCGGTTCCCTGTGTTCCGGCGCATATGTGCCAGGAGCTGCTCATGGATTTCGACAGCTTGCGCGATGTGCAGTCGGGGCTCGGCACTGCGGCTTTGATTGTCATGGATAAATCGACGGACATCGTCAAAGCCATCGCCCGAATTGCTTACTTTTACCGTCATGAGAGTTGCGGCCAATGCACGCCTTGCCGCGAAGGCACGGGCTGGATGTGGCGTGTTCTGGAGCGGATGGTCAAAGGCGAAGCAAGCCCGCGCGAGATCGACATGCTCTATGATGTGTCCAAGCAGATCGAGGGCCACACGATCTGCGCGCTTGGCGATGCGGCGGCCTGGCCGATCCAGGGGCTGATCCGCCATTTCCGCCATGTGATCGAGGAGCGGATGAAGGGCGGGCGCTCGTCGATTGCTGCGGAGTAGTCATGA
>CAZMAC010000596.1:0-2205 GCA_964564085.1 uncultured Hyphomicrobiaceae bacterium | reverse complement strand
CCGGCCCCAGGAATTCATCGCTATTACCGGCCCCTCCGGCTCAGGCAAATCCTCGCTGCTTTATCTTCTCGGGCTGCTCGACCGGCCGACTAGCGGAACCCTTCGGCTCGGCGGCAAAGATACGGCGCCCATGGATGAAACGGAACGCGCGCGCGCACGGCTTGAAATGCTCGGCTTTGTCTTTCAGTTTCACTTCCTCCTGCCGGAATTCAGCGTGAGGGAAAATGTGGAGATCCCGATGCGTAAGCTCGGGCGTCTCAAGCGGCAGGAAATGCGTGAGCGGGCTACGGAAATTCTGGTCGCCCTCGGTCTCGACGGCCATCTCGATAAGCGCCCCGATCAACTCTCGGGCGGCCAGCGTCAGCGCGTCGCCGTCGCCCGCTCGCTCGCCAATGACCCGCCGCTCGTTCTTGCCGATGAACCGACAGGCAGCCTCGACTCGAAAAGTTCCGAGCAGGTCTTTGAGATCCTCCAAGAGGTCGTGCGCGAGCGGGGCAAGACGGTTGTCGCCGTGACCCATGATCTGGACATGGCCGCGCGGATGGACCGGCGAATCCATCTTGTCGATGGGCGCATCGATCATGAGACGCGGCGGAGTGAAAATAGCAACGCGGTCGCAAACTGATGGCAATAGTATGAAACACAATGAAATTTTGCTTACAGCTTCAGGCCTTGCCAGCTCTAAGGATCAGATCTGCCGCCTTTTCAGCGATCATAATCGTTGGTGAATTGGTATTGCCCGATGTGATCGTCGGCATGATCGAGGCATCGGCGACGCGCAAGCCGTTTGTGCCCTGCACGCGCAAAGTTTCGTCCACGACAGCGCGTTCGTCCCGACCCATTTTGCAAGTGCTGACAGGATGGAAGATCGTCGTGGCGATGTCACCTGCGGCTTTTGCGAGGTCTTCGTCGCTGGCGATGCTGGGACCAGGCAGATATTCGTCCGGCTCAAAACGCGCCAGCGCCCGGGTGCTCATGATTTCGCGGGTTGTACGAATGGAGCCGGCGGCAACGCGGCGGTCACTCTCGGTTGAGAGATAATTCGGCTGAATCTTCGGATGGGTGTGCGGATCGGCACTGACGATATGAGTCGAGCCCCGGCTGTCGGGCCTTAAATTTGCAACGCTTGCCGTGATGGCCGGGAAGGAGTGAAGCGGCTCGCCGAATTTGTCGAGTGAGAGCGGCTGGACATGATATTGAATGTTCGGCGTCTCATAGGAGGGGTCAGAGCGCGTGAAGACGCCAAGCTGACTGGGCACCATCGACATTGGCCCGGAGCGGTGCAGGGCATATTCAAGCGCAATGCCGACTTTGCCGATAAGGCTCCCAGCGCGCTCATTGCCGCAGCTGCTGCACCGCAAAATAGATATTTTGCCAATCTGCTTTTCTTGAACATCATAATAAAGTTCTTTAAGCAGGGCGTTTCCGTCAAGGAATAGCGCACTAATCCTTTGTTTAAAAATCGTTTTTATGCAAAATCAGTTTTTGACTTAACGTATGATGGTATAATTGGAATGCTGATAATACTGGACGCAATTCAATTTGCGTTACAATAAGATCAAGCTGGATCGAGAAGTCGTGATCTTGAATTTTGGATATGGGGTTAGTCTTTTCTTTTGACCCTTACGGCGTAAAAGCCGTCCATGCCGGAAAGGTCGGGATCGCTGAGCTGAAGATAATGGGGCAGGGTTCTGAGCGCGCCTTCATCATCGAGCCACTCAGGCCGGTCACCGATTTCTTCCGGGGAAATCGGGTTTAATTCAATATCGGCACGTTCTTTCAGGAGCCACGCGGTCTGCTCCGGCCCTTCTTCCGGCTGAAGCGAGCAGGTACAGTAAACAAGAACGCCGCGCGGTTTGAGCAATTCAAGCGCCGTAAGCAGCATTTTCCTCTGAAGAGTGGCCAGGTCGCTCACATCAGATGCGCTCTTGAGATAAGGGATATCGGGGTTGCGCCGGATGGTGCCGGTCGCGGAACAGGGCGCATCGAGCAGAATGGCGTCGAAGCGCTCTTTGGGCACCCAGTTGAGCACATCGGCGGCCACCAGATTGGCCGTCAGATTCAGCCTTTTGAGATTTTCATCGAGCCGCTTCAGACGTTTTTCCGAGATGTCCACCGCCGTCACCGCAGCGCCGGCCTCCGCGAGTTGTGCCGTTTTCCCACCCGGGGCAGCACAGAGATCGGCCAGTTTTTTACCCCGGACAT
>CAZMAC010000595.1:0-2213 GCA_964564085.1 uncultured Hyphomicrobiaceae bacterium | reverse complement strand
AACCACGTTTCGCGGATCAATGATTCTGGATACTAGAGCGTGTGGACTCTTGGGATTCCCAACTGTCCGCAAATCAGATTCAAGACTGCTTTTACGGAGGTAGTCATGGGAATTCTGGATCGTTTAATTCTGACGGAGGCACAGTTGTCGCGGATTTAGCAGCATATTATCGGTGATGAGCGGACGCGCGGTTCGTCTGGCGTCAACAATCGCATGTTCGTTGAAGGTGTGCTTTGGATCGTACGCACGGGCGCACCGTGGCGCGACCTGCCGGAGGTGTTTGGTTCCTGGAACAGTGCCTTCCGCCGCTTTAGCCGATGGAGCGCCAAGAACGTCTGGCATCGCATTTTCGCAGCGATGGCGGATGACCCCGACTTTGAGTATCCGATCCTCGATTCAACCATTGTTCGCGCTCAACAGCATGCTGCTGGTGCAAAAAAAGGGCTCAAGATCAAGCCTTGGCCGCTCACGTGGTGGCCTGAGCACCAAGGCTTGTCCCCGCGCAGGCGGGGATCCACATGGCCGTGCGTGGTCTTGGTTGCCCGGTCGGCATCCGCCTCACCGCAGGACACAACGTAAGCGTCCGGTCAGGCAGCCTTTGAGATTCCGCCCAATTGGCTGAAGTTATGTCGTTAATTCCGTAGCTAACGACGTAGCGAAGGCAGCTGATGGCGAAGATGGAGATCTGGACGGGGCGTGAGCGGCGACGCCGGTGGTCCGACGAGCAGAAGCTGCAGATCCTTGAAGAGGTCGCCGCGAGCGGAGGCAGTGTTTCGGCGATCGCGCGCCGGCATGATGTTGTTCCGCAGCAGATCTATACCTGGCGCCGGCAGTTTCTTGGTAAAGACAGAGTTGAGGCCAACGATGAGGACGGTCCCCCCATTTTTCTTCCCGTTTCAGTCGTTGCCGAACCGGAAGAACCGTCAGGAGATCAGCAGGCTTCCAATGGCAAAAAGCCGAAGGCTGCCACCGCACGCGCAAGGCGCATCAAGGTCACACTTGCCAAGAGCGGACGTACTTTGAAGGTTGCGGCCGATCTTGATCCGGCGGTTCTGCAAGCACTGATCCGCGCAGTGGAAGAGGCATGATCGGGCCGGGAGCAAATGTCCGGGTCTATCTCGCCTGCGGCGTCACGGATATGCGCAAGGGGATCGGCGGCCTGGCTGCCCTTGTCGAAAGCGTGCTGCGGCAGAAGCCAACTTCCGGCGCGGTCTTCGCCTTCCGCAGACGGCGCGGCGATCGGATCAAAATGCTGATCTGGGATGGGCAAGGTTTCTGTCTCCATTACAAGGTGCTGGAGAAGGGGCGCTTTCCCTGGCCGTCGGCTGCGGATGGGACGGCGCGGCTCGCCAGCGCCCAACTGGCCATGCTGTGGGAGGGCATGTTGTGAGCGCTTGTCGCTCACGATAAACGTTCGCTTCGGGCGTCGGCCTTCCTGGTCATCGCCGCCCAGAAGAACCGCATAGACCATTGCCTGACGGCCTGCAAATCGGCGACAAGGGTCTATGAACCAGGCCACTGCCGATCTGCCCAAGGATGTCGATGCATGCCACGCGATCATTGCCGCGCAGGCGGCGCAGCTGCGCTCGCGCGACACGCTGATCGACAAGCTGAAAGCGCAGCTGGCCGTGCTGAAGCGGGCGCGTTTCGGCGCTTCGTCAGAGAAAATCGAGCACGCGATCGCGCAGCTTGAGCTGTCGCTGGAAGATATCGAAGCAGCATCTGCCGAGGCGGCCTTTTCTGTTCCGGCTGTGCGAAGCGATGATGCGCCGAAAGCCAGGCCTACGCGCCAGCCTTTGCCGGACCACCTGCCACGTCATGAGATCGTGCACGAGACGACCGGCTGCACCTGCCCGACCTGCGGCGGCGAAGATTTCCTCAAGGCCGGTACGGCGGTCAGCGAGATGCTGGACTATGTGCCGGCGTCATTCCGGGTGCTGCGCCACGTTCAGCCGCGGCTGATCTGCAAAGGTTGCGATAGCGAGATCACCGCAGCCATGCCATCCCCGCCGATCGGGCGCGGCAAACCCTCGCCCGGCCTGCTCGCTCTGAGTGAGCGCTTGTCGCTCACGATAAACGTTCGCTCATGTGCTTACCGCAAAATATTGCGATCACTTGCCGCTCTATCGCCAATCGGAGATCTGTGCGCGCGAAGGCGTCGACCTTGCCCGTTCCACGTCCGCGAACATTTATTGTGAGCGGCAAGCGCTCAC
>CAZMAC010000594.1:0-2214 GCA_964564085.1 uncultured Hyphomicrobiaceae bacterium | reverse complement strand
GCCATGACGCTGTCAAAATAGCTGAAGGCGTAAAGGCCGCCGAGCAATTGTGACAGGCCGATCGCGTAAGCCAGATAGCGGATCAATGACTTCCCTCCCCAACCAAAAGCCCGGCCTAATTATGTCATTGATGGGTCCGGATTTGCAATTCGATTAAGGCCAGCGGGCGTTCATCGATCTTCCCGCAATAATCTGGAAAATTTACACGCTCGCAGCGTCATAAATTCCTTATACGCGGCCGCGCAGGCCTGTTCAGCATGAGCTCGGTGAGCGCCCAGACCAGTGCGTCGAGCCTATCGGGGCTGGCGCCGCTGGTGAGGCCGCCGGGGCCAAAGTCGCACATCTGATCCTCCAGCTGGGGGAACGCGCCCGCATGAAAGACGAGCCCGCGCCGGTAAAGCGTGGCAACCGGCTCGGCGCGTAGGTATTTGCCCCGCGTTGCGCGCACCTGGCGAATGGGTATGTTTGGCGCAACCTGACGGAGCATTTCCGCGACAAGCTCGCCTCCCTGGTTAACCTCGGCGACGATGCAGTCCGCTTGCAAGCTGTCATAGAGGTGAATGGCAGTTTGGGCCCAGTCAAGCGGCTGCACGCCCTGGACCGTGGCGTCGGCAAGCACATAGGCGCGGCCATCCCTGGCACGGCCCGCCGCAACAATGCCGCAAGCATCGGCGCGCGGACCGCTGGTCACGGGCGGATCGATGGCGACCGCGATATATTCGAGTGATGGCGCACCGGCCACACGTACCTGCTCGATGGTGGCGCGCTGCCAGAGGGCGCCGGTCCGCTCGTCAATCAGCTCGCCATCCAGTTCCTGCCGGCCAAGCTGTGTGCCCTGATAGCTGCCGACGATGGCGCTTAAAAAGGACGGTGCGAGATTGACGGCATTCTCTTTGGTGCGCGCCCGGCTGATCGCAACGGCCGGATCGCCGGTGAGGCGCTTCAACAGTGGTATAGGGCGCGGCGTCGTGGTGACGACCTGGCGCGGATTGTCGCCGAGCCGAAGGCAGAATTGTAGCATATCCCAGGCGGCTTGCGGCTTGCGCCATTTGGCGAGTTCATCCGCCCAGGCCGCACCGAATTGCGGACCCCGCAAGGACTCCGGATCGTCGGCTGAGAAAAGCTGTGCGACGGCGCCGTTCGGCCAGGTCAGCTCGCGGCGTGAGGCATTATAGCTCGGACGCTCCGTCTGCGGATGAATGGCGAACAGCCCGGAGGGGCCGTCCACCATCACCGCGCGCGCATCAAGCAGCGTCTCGCCGATCAGAGCTATGCGCTCAACAGGTGCGGTCGCAAAAGGCGGCTTGCCGAGCGCTAATCCGCGGACCCATTCGGCCCCGGCACGTGTCTTTCCCGCGCCGCGTCCACCGAGAATGAGCCATGTGGTCCAGGGGTTACCGTTCCGTGCTTCGGCGGGTGGGAGCTGGTCATCGCGCGCCCAGAGCTGCCAATCATAGATCAGCGAGGCGGCGTCATCCGGCGGCAGATTATTCGCAAGCTGCCTCGCCTCGCAGCTCCCGCTGCAATTTTTCAAAGCGGTTCGCAAGCTCTGTGCGGATGCGGTCCGCGTCATTAGCGTGCCTTTTGATCGTGCCGGCCTTGTTTGGCCGTGCGAGTGTGGCGAGCGGTGCGGCGGCCTGGCTCTTCTCGTCGATGGATTTCAGCTTTTCGAACAAGCGCACCAGCGTATTGAGCGTCCTGGCGTCGCGCTCGCTGTCGGCAGCTGTTTTCAAGGCCGCGCCGGCGCATCCGCTCATGCGGTTTTCGAATTCGCTCATTTTCAGGCTCAGCGCGGTGACGAGGCGGTCTGTCAGGTCTAGCTGCGCACGGCGTCGGGCGGCCCGACTGAAGGCACGGCGCAAGGGCCAATTCTCCGCCCGGCTGCGGTAATAGAGCTGCGAGCGCGAGATGGAATGCGCGGCGCAAATCTCGTTTACGGTGAGGACGCCTTCCGCGTAGTCGCGCGTAATGGCGGCCCAGTCCGGCGGAGCGTCGCTGGTTTGGTTTACGATGGTCACGGGTGCTTTATGTCTGGAAAAGTTGTTTCGGTTTAGTCGGTAGCGATCAGCCGTAAGTTTCGGCGCCGACTGGCTGGCTGAAGTCGGGAAGTCCGTTATGGCGAATAAGCCAATCTGACTTCACCGGGGCGCTTAGAGGACGAGCCCCGCCGCTGACCCACTTTTTGGATCATGCCAAGACCATACACGGGAAGCG
>CAZMAC010000593.1:0-2230 GCA_964564085.1 uncultured Hyphomicrobiaceae bacterium | reverse complement strand
CGACCCCATACGATCCTCGGTCACTCGATCTTCCGCGACAATCGTCTCAGCGGCGTTCGATTTCAGTTTGGCGGCGAGTTTTTCCGCCGGCGGCGAATAGACGAACCCGAAGGAAACGGCGCCCTCCTTGCCCGGCACGGCATGATGCAGCCGGTGCGCCTGATAGACGCGGCGCAGATAGCCATTGCGCGGCACATAACCGTGTTTGACGCGCCGGTGCACCAATACATCGTGAATGAGAAAATAGACGAGGCCGTAAGATGTCATGCCAAGTCCGGCAAAAAACAGCGGCGTATAGTAGAACGTGCCACCGAGGATCAGGCCGATGGACACAAATGTGAAAAATACGCCGAACAGATCGTTCAGCTCGAACCAGCTTTTTCGCGGCCTGTGATGCGACTCATGCAGAACCCACAAAAAGCCGTGCATCACATATTTATGCAAAGCCCAGGCGACAACCTCCATGCCGAGAAATACGACAAGGAAAACGCTTAAGTAGACTAGCCAGTCAGGCATCTCCAAACCTCATTTAGATGGGAGCCCCGATCGGGACACGCTCATCAAGCTGTGTGCCGACTTACGCGACATACCGGGTCGCATGTCTCAGTTTTCTCTCCAGCCCCGCAATGAGCCCCATGGCGAAATGTCTCAGCGCGGTTTCATCATTGCCGCTGCCGGAAATCAATGCGGAAGCCTCATCGATCCGCCGCTGCGCCTCGTGGCTTGCCGCTTCAAGACCGATCGTCAGCACGAGCGAAGGCCGCCCGTTATCTTGCGCCACATCCTTGCCCGCGCTCTCTTTATTCGACGTCGCATCGAGCAGATCGTCGAGAATTTGAAAGGCGAGGCCGAGTTTCATGCCGAAATCTCGCATGAGTGTAATTTGGTCTTCATTGGCGGAGGCCGCAACAGCGCCCATCTCACCGGCAGCGGAAAACAACGCTGCGGTCTTGCGCGCGTGAACCAGCGTAACATCTTGCAGGGTTGCCTCTCCCGGCGACCATTTCAAATCCTGTTCCTGTCCCGCGACCAGCCCGTCGGAGCCCACAGCCCGGCTCAGGATATCCGAAAGTCTCACCCTGTTGGCCGCGCTCAAGCCGATATCCTCTGCAAGAATACCAAAGGATCGATTTAACAGCGCAATCGCGGCGAGAATGGCCGTTGCCTCGCCAAAGACCTGATGATTGGCCGGCAGCCCACGCCGCAAGGACGCATTGTCCATGGCGGGCAGATCATCAAGGATAAGCGAGGCGGCATGAACCATCTCAAGGGCACAGGCCGAGCTTAATCCCAAGCGATCGTCGCCTTCGAGATGGCGAATCACAAACAGCGTCAAAAGAGCGCGCAAACGCTTGCCGGGGGCCATGAGCGTATGACGCATTGATCGATGCAATTCAACCGGAGATTGTTCCGGTGGTGGAACAAAGATGTTCAAGCGCTTCTCGACCGTCGCCCGCAAATCTTCCGTAAGCTGTGTCAAATTCTCTTTGCTAAGCATCACGCAGGCTCACATAGCGTCGCTGTGCAATTGGAAAACCCTTTTCCGGCAAGACTCGACAAAATGAGAATATGCCCCTGAGATTTGTAACGCCCCCTATTGTATTATGCAAAAACCGTTCCGGAGTTTTGTAAATGATGCTCTGATCAATGCTGCTTTTTGTCAAAGGGACGTCAGCGTCAAATTTGTGCTGTATCTTTAGGCAAAACACGAAGAGACTTCTGAAAAAATCGTCGCATCCCTTCGTTTTGGATCATGATTTGCCCCGTTTCATCTGTAAGCTTTACGCTGCCTTGTCCTTGGCGCGCAATGAAAAAGGAACCGCATGTCTGACATGCTTCGGCGCAAAACTGAACATTTAAACGTCGTGCTTGCAAAAAATGTGAGCACCGCGAAAGGTACCGGTTTTGACGCCATTCATTTCGAGCATGTCGCTCTCCCGGAACTTAATCTGGACGAGATCGATTTAAGCACGACATTTTTAGGCAAAAAGATGCAGGCACCGCTTGTGATAAGCTCCATGACGGGCGGACCTGAAAAAGCAGCCCTCATTAACGAGAACCTTGCACGGGCCGCCGGTCAGCTCGGTATCGCTTTCGCTGTCGGCTCGCAGCGTATCGCGGTTGAAGGCGGCGGCCAGGCCGGTTTCAGCCGGGCGCTTAAGGATTATGTCGGCGTCATGCCGTTATTGTCCAATTTTGGTGCAGCGCAGCTCGCCAGCCCGGATGGTGT
>CAZMAC010000592.1:0-2236 GCA_964564085.1 uncultured Hyphomicrobiaceae bacterium | reverse complement strand
ACCCAACATAGCTCACGCGATGGATGCGACTTGGCAATATCAGCCCAGAAGCGTGGTGCGATCAACCGATCGAAACGCCCCTGCAGGCAAAGGATCGGGCAGGTTATGTCTTGCAAGCGTTCACGCCTGTCGATTGTCAATATGCTATCGATCCGCGTTCGAATAATTGCAGGCGGAAGTCTTGCGAGAATCGTATCTAGCTGGGCTTTGAGCGCTGGTGATTCCGTTGGACCAAGCATAAGCGCATAAACAATTCTTGCGGGAATATATTTAGGATTGAGAAACCGTAGCAGAGGCGCCAGAACGCGCGGGACAGGGCTTCGCACGAAGCTTGAGGCCAATATGAGACCGGCAACGCGCTTTTCACGTGCCGCCATCTCGACTGCGACCGGGCCGGAAAACGACTCGCCTAGGACGACGAATGGCTCTGCAGGCGCGCGCGACAATACGAAGTCTGTGAGTTTATCATAGCCAAGCGGCTGATCGTCCGGATAGCTGACGATTGAGGTAGGCCGGGAGATTGACAAAAGTTCGTTAAGGTTAATCAGCAGTTCGCCTGTCCCATCAAGGCCGGGCAAAAGCAGGACAGCCAACGGCTCTTGGGTCCGGTGTTCTAACCTTATTTTTAGACCTTTCACGCAGAATACCCTCCAAACCAGACCCATCTCCGAGGCGGTACTGCCTGGATCCTTTCGCGTTGAGAATTTCGGACCGCTCTTTTGCAGGAAAAGGCGCCCATGGCACGAACAATACAGCCAACTAACAAAGAGGTTTTCTTTGACGCGGATGACATTATCGTCTCGAAAACCGATTACAAGGGCCGCATCACCTACGCCAACGACGTATTCCTGCAAATTGCCGGTTATACCGAACGCGAATTGCTGGGGCAGCCGCACAGCATGATCCGCCATCCGGATATGCCGCGTTCCGTATTCAAGTACCTCTGGGATACGATCCTCCAGGGCGGCGAAGTTTTTGCCTATGTAAAGAACATGACGAAAACCGGCGACCATTACTGGGTCTTCGCCCATGTTACGCCGTCCTTCGATGCGTCCGGAACGATTGTCGGGTTTCATTCCAATCGCCGCGTACCAAGGCGTTCAGCCGTCGACGCGATTACGTCGGTCTATGCCGAGCTGCTCCAGACTGAAGCTGCACATCGCAACGGAAAAGAAGCGCTTGCCGCCGGCACACGCCACCTTCTCGACTTCGTCAAAACATCCCAGAAACCCTATGATGAACTTGTCCTCTCTCTCTAAGGCCCTGGCGGCCGCCTTTATCGCAGTGCCCTGCTTGCTGTTTGCCGCAATTGCGGGGCAGCTCGACTGGCCTGTAATCAGTTCAGTGACAGGCGCGGTCGGCACGATTGCTGTTGCGATCAGCGCATTTTATCTCTTCAAAGTCAGTCGCGTCATCCAACAGGCAACCAATGTCTGCGGCGCCATTGCAAAGGGCGATTTTGAAGCGCGCGTGATCGATATCCGAGAAGAAGGAGATTTGAAAGCCCTTCTCCTTTCGATCAACCGTATGATCGATTGTTGCGACGCCTATGTGCGTGAATCGGCAGCCGCGATGCAGGCTGTGCAGGCCAACAAATATTTTCGCAAAATTCGTGAAGAAGGTATGCAGGGTGCGCTGCTCACCGCATCGAAAGCCATCAATGCGGCGATGGTGGCAATTCAGGTACGCGTCGGGGCATTCAACACCGAGACGGAAAAGTTTAAAGAGTCTATCCACGCGATCGCCGAAAGCCTGTCCGCGGCTTCCGATAATGTGGGTGCAAATGCGGGGACGATCCGAAATGGCGCAGGCGCGACCGCACAGCGCGCGAGTTCGGTCGCTGCCGCGACAGAACAAGCAACGACAAAAATGCAGGCCATTGCCGCGGCCTGCGTTGAGCTGACGAATTCGGCGAAGGAAATCGGCAATCAGTTCGGCCATACCGCCGAAATGACGCAAAACGCGGTTGCCCGGACCGAACATGCCGGCAATGTCATCAGCGCGGCGAGCGCGGCCAGCGAAAGCATCGGCAAGGTGGCCGAGCTGATCAACGGCATTGCCGGGCAGACGAATTTGCTTGCCTTGAACGCAACGATCGAGGCGGCACATGCCGGAAAAGCCGGTGACGGTTTTGCTGTCGTTGCGTCCGAAGTGAAGTCCCTCGCCGATCAAACTGCGAAAGCCACCGAGCAGATCGCAGCACATATCGCTGAGTTGCAGAACTCGAACAAGGCGT
>CAZMAC010000591.1:0-2238 GCA_964564085.1 uncultured Hyphomicrobiaceae bacterium | reverse complement strand
CGCGTATTCAGGAGAAGCAGCCGGAGAAAATCGAGAAGCGTCCCCTTCTCGATGGTAAGGGAGCCGTCCGTATAAGTCTCGCCGATATTAAGAGAAGGATGACGAGCTATTCGCCAGGCCGTGTCGGGATCTCGCAGCGAGATCGCTACGTCCAGAGGCGCCTGCATGTCGCCGAATTCAAAAGCCTTGCTGTCGCAATCGGTGACTCTGAGGCGTCCATCCTTGATATAATGTCGCAGAACCAGGTTCAGCGGAAACATGGCAACCACCCTTCGCGCTGATATTCATACTTACTTTAGCTTCCAACCGGCCGATCGCAAGTCCCTCATCGGCGGGCTCATCACGATCGGATCATATGTGCCATCAAAAAGACGGTACGTATTTCTACTATAAACCTATGTTTAAACTCAGATGTCCCATCGAGCTTTGATCGCGATCAATATCGCGGGCGGAACGGTTTGCGAGACGCTCGTGAAAAAACAATCGGAACCATAGCCATTTTTAAGAAAAACTGCCTTCCCTTTTGGACACTCGGAGATTGAGATGATCGATTTTAAAAACATGTCCGGCCTGACATTTGACCAAATCGATTTTCAGCCGGTCGATACATCGCCGATGGGGCCGCCAGTCGAAGATGAGTGGCACCAGTCCGATGATGACGAGCGGTACGATGTGGAAATATTTATGGATGAGTTTTTGAAATTGACCGGCATCAATCCTGAGGCCGTGCACGCCTTTCGCTTTTACATGAAGACCCGCCGAAGCGAACCGCAGTTTCTCGGATTTAATTATCTGGACAATTTTCAAGTTCAGACCGTCCGGTTTCAGCCTTCCGAAAATTTTGACCAATGGATCAAGGGATTTTCAAAGGGAAAAGAGACCACGGTCATGTTTCGCAAAAGTAAGTATCCACAAGGTGGCCTCGAATTGGGATACGGATCGCCACGGTTCCTCGAACTAGAGTCCAATCCTGCCAAATTCATCAAGAGTCATGCTCCGCAATATTACTTCGCGGAAGAGCACGAAGCAGAACGCAAAGCCTTTCTGGACGGCTTTCAAATCACAGACTCAATGAAGCAG
Source organism: uncultured Hyphomicrobiaceae bacterium (assembly GCA_964564085.1). Lineage (GTDB taxonomy): Bacteria > Pseudomonadota > Alphaproteobacteria > Rhizobiales > Rhodomicrobiaceae > JAHQVI01. The sequence continues at coordinate 1,158 of CAZMAC010000591.1, read as the reverse complement.
ACGGTGGATACCGACGAAACGCGCCGCCTTTGGGACTTCATATTGGACCGCACCGGGACCCGACGCGAAGGCGCAACACAGGCGCAATTCGATGCGTTCCGGCAATTAACCGGCTACCCGCTGCCACAAGAGCTGCAAGCGATCTATGCGATCAGCGATGGAGCGGAAAGAGCGATCCGAGGCGCGGATTTGCTGCCTTTATCGATGGTGATGAAGCATTGGAGCGACTGGAAAAAGATTTTCGACGATTGGACGCTCTCCGAACTCAAAGGCAATAACGAGTCGCAAGATGACCTGACCATCGGCATGTACACAAACCCGCAATGGATCCCGCTGGTCGAGAAATATCAAGCCCATTATATCGGCATGGATTTGATGCCCGGCCCGAAAGGCAAGATCGGCCAGATCATCCATTTCGGCCGCGATCAGGACCTCATCATCCGCGAGGCCGAAAACATCAACCGGCTGTTTGCCGAATGCATGGTCTATTTGACCGCCCCAAAACAATAACACCGAAAAAATATTCGAGCCTCCATGGCGTAATGCCGGTATAAAAGCTCAGTTGCAGCGTTAAGCGAGAAGGCAAAAAATGAGAATTGACGCAATCGCCATCGGCAAAAATCCGCCGGAGGATGTCAACGTTATCATCGAAGTCCAGATCGGCGGCGAGCCGATCAAATATGAAATGGACAAGGACGCCGGGACACTCGTTGTCGACCGTTTCCTTTATACGCCGATGCGCTATCCGGGCAATTACGGCTTCGTCCCGCACACACTGTCTCAGGATGGCGACCCGATTGACGTTCTGATCGCAAATACCCGTCCGATCTTTCCCGGCGCGGTCATCAATGTCCGGCCCATCGGTGTTTTTCAGATGCAGGACGACAGCGGCATTGACGAGAAGATTATCGCCGTGCCCTCGCACAAGCTCACCAAACGCTATGACGGCATCAAAAGCTATGAGGACCTGCCGCCCATCACCATTCAGCAGATCCAGCACTTTTTTGAGCATTATAAGGATCTGGAGCCGGGCAAATGGGTCCAGGCGCAAGGTTGGGGCGATGTCGATAAAGCAAAACGCTTTATCACCGAGGCGATTGAGCGCCATGCGAATGCAGGGACGTCGCCTGGCTAATTAAAGCGTTTCGCGGTGAATGG
>CAZMAC010000590.1:0-2238 GCA_964564085.1 uncultured Hyphomicrobiaceae bacterium | reverse complement strand
GAATTGCTTCTGGCCGGTTGAATCTGGGAAGCCGTCCTCGAAGATCTTCTTGGCATTGTCCCAGGCGCCGCCGCCCGCCGTCATTGAGATGGCGACAAACAGTCCCGTGACGATCACCCCCATCAGCATCGCGCCCACAGCCGAGAAGGCAGCAGACTGGCCTGCAATCGCGTTAATCACGACATAGACAACGATCGGCGACAAGACAGGCAGAAGCGACGGCACGATCATTTCCTTGATCGCCGCCTTGGTCAGCATATCCACGGCGCGGCCATAATCCGGCTTCTCCGTGCCTTCCATGATGCCCGGCTTTTCCTTGAACTGGCGGCGCACTTCGACCACCACGGCTTGCGCCGCACGGCCAACCGCCGTCATGGAAATGCCGCCGAACAGGTAAGGCAGAAGGCCGCCGAACAGGAGCCCGACCACGACATAGGGGTTCGACAGATCAAAGGTGACGTTCACCTCCGAGAAATAGGCCTTCAGATCTTGCGTATAGGCCGCAAAGAGCACCAATGCGCCAAGACCTGCGGAGCCGATGGCATAGCCTTTCGTGACGGCTTTAGTTGTATTGCCGACAGCGTCGAGCGCATCCGTGTTTTTGCGGACCTCATCCGGCAGGCCCGCCATTTCCGCGATGCCGCCCGCATTATCCGTAACAGGCCCGAAGGCATCGAGCGCGACGACCATACCCGCAAGAGCCAGCATGGTCGTCACGGCAACGGCAATGCCGAAAAGCCCTGCCAGATTGAAGGTGACGATAATGCCGCCGATAATGACGAGCGCAGGAAGCGCCGTTGCTTCAAGCGAGACGGCCAGCCCTTGAATAACGTTCGTGCCGTGCCCGGTGATCGAAGCTTCTGCAATCGAGTTCACAGGGCGCCTGTCGGTGCCGGTGTAATATTCGGTGATCCAGATGATCAGACCCGTAATGACGAGCCCGACCGCGCCGCACCAGAACAATGCCGTCGGCGTGAAGGTTGCGCCTGCCACCGTAATCGGCGCTGACATATCGCCAAACACAAGGCTCATCACCGGATAAAGCACGATCAGCGAGAACACGCCTGTCGCGATGATCCCCTTATAGAGCGCGCCCATAATATTTTCGCTCGCGCCGAGCTTGACGAAAAACGTGCCGAGGATCGAGGTGACGACGCAGGCGCCGCCAATGGCCAGCGGCAGAACCATTCCGGCAAGCTTCAGCTCCGGCGGCATTGCAATCGCGGCCAGCACCATGGTTGCAACGACCGTCACTACATAGGTCTCGAACAGATCGGCCGCCATGCCCGCACAGTCACCAACATTGTCGCCGACATTATCCGCGATCGTGGCCGGGTTGCGTGGGTCGTCTTCGGGGATGCCCGCTTCCACTTTACCGACCATGTCACCACCGACGTCAGCGCCCTTGGTGAAAATGCCGCCGCCAAGACGGGCGAAGATGGAAATGAGCGAAGCGCCGAAAGACGTTGCGACAAGCGCATCGATGACCTCGCGGCCCCAGGGCGAAAGCCCAAGCGCGTCTTTGAGGAAGAAGAAATAAAGCGTGACGCTGAGGAGGCCGAGGCCCGCGACAAGCAGCCCTGTCACAGCGCCCGATTTGAAGGCGATGTCGAGGCCGCCGGCAAGCGAGTTCGTTGCCGCTTGCGCGACACGCACATTCGCTCGAACGGAGACGAGCATGCCGATATAGCCGGCGAGGCCGGACAGGATCGCGCCTAAAGCGAATCCGACGGCCGATTTCCAGCCGAGCAGCAAGAAGACCACCGCAAAGATAACCACGCCAACGATGCCAATCGTTGTATATTGACGTTTCAGATAAGCCTGAGCGCCCTCACGGACAGCTTCGGAAATCTCCTGCATGCGGGCGGTTCCGGCATCGGCGGCCATGACGGACCGGATTGCCCAGACGCCGTACACAATGGACAAGGCCCCACAGGCAATAATCGCCCAAATCAAACCAATCATTTTTATTCCCTCGTATGAGACAAGCACCCGCCATGCACGATTTTCTTGTTCTGCGCATCGGCTCGCAGCGCGTTATCTCGATTCAAGCGCTAAAATTCTCCTGACAGTCTTGGCTGGCATGGGTGGAATGCGGGGCCGCCCATGAGAAGCCGCCGGGACAATAGGAAAATCGATCCCGTTCTGCAACAGAACCGTTTGTTTCTTGGATTTTTATATTAACGAGAGGGGATATCCTGCTTCGGCGGCAGGTCTGATAACCCCAGGCTGAGATGA
>CAZMAC010000589.1:0-2240 GCA_964564085.1 uncultured Hyphomicrobiaceae bacterium | reverse complement strand
CCGTGGCTGCGTATGGATTAAGCGCCGCGCCTTTAATTTGGAACCGACTCGTAACTTGGCAGAGCAATCAAAGCTTTATGACGACACAAGCTTTCACATTCGTAATGCCTGTCATAATCGCTTTTGCGGCTGGTTATTTGTTTCACCGTCATTTCCGCTCTCGCGCGACATGGGCTATTTGGCCGATAGTTGCTGCTGGGCTTAGCCTCTTCGCGCTCGCAGCGATAACGGTTGCGGCAGCCGCAACGATCGTGCTCATTGCGGCATCGGATAATACCGCTTTGGGGACAAAAGATATTCTGCGCGTCGCACTCGAATTTCCGGCCATGTTGTCGGCTGAGTGGTTTGGACTGGCGTATATTGTCTCTCAAGCCGGGCTCTTGCTGATGCTGATCGCATATACACTCTTTTCCGGTCATTTGGGTTTGAGAAGGCAATCATAATGGAAGACAAACTCAAAGAGCTCGGTGCGTCACTCGCGCAAGCCCAGCCGCAGGCCATCAGGAATTGGAACGTTGCGCTCGATGAGCTGACGCTTGAGATCGAGCGCGATCAGATTGTGAATTTGCTGCGTTATCTGCGCGACGACCCGCATTACCTTTTTACCTGTTTGATGGATATTTGCGGCGTTGACTATCCGGGCCGTGAGAACCGTTTCGATGTCGTTTATCATTTGCTGAGTCCGCAGCATAATCATCGCGCGAGGTTGAAAGTCCAAACGGACGATCAAACCCCGGTGCCAAGCGCGATTGGCGTTTTCCCCGCGGCCAATTGGTATGAGCGCGAAGCTTTCGACCTTTACGGCATTTTGTTTTCAGGCCATCCCGATCTGCGCCGCCTCCTGACCGACTATGGATTTCAAGGCCATCCGTTGCGCAAGGATTTTCCGCTTACCGGCTTTGTCGAAGTCCGCTATAGCGAGGAGCAAAAGCGCGTCGTTTACGAGCCAGTGAAACTGTCGCAAGAATTCCGCAATTTCGATTTTCTCAGCCCTTGGGAGGGAACCGAATATGTCCTCCCGGGCGACGAAAAAGCATCAAAATCCTAAAGACTCTTTAAGGAGAAGATCCCATGACGGACGATAAGACATTCACACTAGCCGAGGTGCTGAACGCACAAAAGTCGCTGCGCGAAGCGGCGGGCGCCAGGGAAGAAGCACTCGATCTGACCGATCTGGCCGGTATTGCCGGTGAGGAGCTGGAGCTTTTGCAGGAAAAAGGAAAAAGCTGGGACGAAATGGCAGCCATTGTTCAATCTACAACGGGCAAGGCGGTAACGGGCGCTGAGCTGGAGCGGGCCTATAACAGTCTCGAGGACGGTGACGACTGGGATGGCGACGATGATGATGACGATCGATGAAAGATACGCTACAGCCCGGCATTAAGGCTACCTTCTCTTACCGTGTCCCGGTTGAGAAGACCGTGCCGCATATTTATCGCGAGTCTCCCGAGATGCAGGCCATGCCGGAGGTGTTTGCCACCGGTTTTATGGTTGGGCTGATGGAATGGACCTGCGTTCAGGCGCTCAGCCCTCATCTTGATGAAGGTGAGGGAAGCGTCGGCGTACATGTCGATGTTTCGCATGATGCGGCGACGCTCCCCGGCATGACGGTAAAGGTCGATGTCGAACTTACGGAAATCGAAGGGCGTCGCATTTGGTTTTACGTCCGTGCTCATGACGGCGCGGATATGATCGGCGAAGGGTATCACCAGCGTTTCATTGTCGATTGGGAGATGTTCAACGCAAAGCTTGCCCAGAAGCAGCAAGTCAAGGCGGCAGAGTAACGGAATTGGATTTGGTCAGTAGGCTGGTGAATTTGGCTGCAAAGGTTGAGACCGCAGCGGTCGCAGCCACTGGCCTTTAAGAAATGCTGAGAATTGGAGCCGCGAATGGCTGACAGCAGCACAATAGAAAACGCACAAGATCGGATGGTGGGTGAGACGCCGCCAGAAAGTGAAGGCGTGGAGCTGCGCAACTTCACCATCAATTTTGGCCCGCAGCATCCGGCGGCGCATGGCGTGCTGCGTCTCGTTCTGGAGCTGGAAGGCGAAGTGGTCGAGCGTGTCGATCCCCATATCGGCCTTCTCCATCGCGGCACCGAAAAGCTGATCGAGCATAAGACCTATCTACAGGCGATCCCGTATTTCGACCGGCTTGATTATGTCGCGCCGATGAATCAGGAGCACGCCTTCTGCCTCGCCATCGAAAAGCTTGTCGGCGTGGAGGTGCCGCGGCGGGGC
>CAZMAC010000588.1:0-2243 GCA_964564085.1 uncultured Hyphomicrobiaceae bacterium | reverse complement strand
GACGAATTTGCTTGCCTTGAATGCAACGATCGAGGCGGCCCATGCCGGAAAAGCCGGTGACGGTTTTGCTGTCGTTGCGTCCGAAGTAAAGTCCCTTGCCGATCAAACTGCGAAAGCCACTGAGCAGATCGCAGCACATATCGCTGAGGTGCAGAACGCGACCCAGGCGGCCGTCGAGGCGATCGCCGAGATCCGTCGCATGATTACGGAGGTCGATGAGACCACGGCACAGGTTGCAAACTCGGTTCAGGCTCAGACCCAGGCGACTGATGAAATTGCAAGCAATGCCGAGCAAACCTTCGACGGTTTCCGTGAGATCACGACGAATATCCAGGGCGTGACGGAGAATGCGTCCGAAACAGAAGATCTCGCGCAGACGAGCAAGGACGCCTCGAACGAGCTATCGGTCCAGTCGCAGCGCATCACCTCCGAAGTCCGCGATTTTCTTGTTGCGCTGCGTCGCGGACCACTCGATCAGCGCCATCACGAAGATCCAGACTATGCAGGTCTGGAACGGCGCGAGTTTGAGGATTTAACTGAAGAAAGGCCGAAAACATCCGCCGAAGAGCCTGAAGACAAGGACAAGGTCCAAGCCGCTGCATAAGGCGCGGCGGCGGCTGATACCTGCCGGTATTGCCTCGCGCTCGCAAGATCTCGAACAGCGAAAAGGGAATCGCCGGATTACTCGGCTACCTCACATGCTGAAGCAAAATTTCCTTCGCCTCATTGATCTTCGATGCGAGATAGGTCGTGCCGCCCTGATCTGGGTGATATTTCTTCATCAGCGCGCGATGGGCGCTTTGTATATCCTCACGGCTCGCCCCGCGCGTTAGTCCGAGCACGGCATAGGCTTCATCCAGCGTCATCGGCCCCGTATCGCCCCCTGGCCGACGGCCCGACCGCCCGCCACGGCCGCCTCCCGCTGCCCCGGACTGGCCCATGCGTTCCATATAGGCTTCGAGCAATTGCGCCGACTGCGTGTCCTGCTGCCAGGCTTCGTCAAGAAGCCGGTTGATCTCATCGCCGGAAAGCTGCGAAAGGCGCCGGCCTCTGAAGGCGCCTTTTTGTACGACGCCGTCCATCTCGCCCGTATCGTGGTCCAGAACCATCTCCAGCATGTCGGTTCGCACCGATGACCGTTGGCCCTGGCTTTTCGTGCTGTTCCCGCCCGCATCCTGCCAGGGAAAAGAAAAGCCCAATAAGGAAAGCGCAAAAAGGGCAAGTGGCAGGGCGACGATGAAACGTCCCGTCACCATCAGAAAAAAAGCAAAGGAAAGCAGTGCGCCGCCGCCGACACGGCGAAGATTTCGAGCCAGATATTTGGGATCGGCCTGCGTGAAGGATCGCCCAACGAGCAGGACGATAACCAGAAGCGCAAGCCCGATAATTAAAAATTGCATCGCCCAGCTTTATGGCTTGAGTTGTTCGAGCAGACGCCGGCCCTGGCCACCGGCCCGGCTGAAATCCTCCAGAGCCTGACGCCCTCCGGCTGCGTATGCGGCAACGGCCCGAAGCAATTCGCGCAATTGCCGCGCCGAGCCTGTGTCGAAACGGCAATATGCGCCTTTTGTCAATCTTGCAATCTCGCGAAACGCGTTTTCCGCTTTCGGGTCGCCGCCTTCCTGGAACATAAAGGCCGGAACGCCCAGAAGGCCGAGCTCTCCGGCCAGTGCGGCAAGATGGTCAATATCTTCTTCCATACAATCGCCGACATAGACAAGCGCGTTGACTCGGCGCTTTTCCGTTTCGCGGCGCGCATGGGTCAGGATTTTACGGATCTGCGTGAAGCCGCCAAGGCATCTTATGCTCGTCATCAGCCGCGCCAGCGCTTCCGGGTCGCTGACCCAGCCGGAGGAGCGGCATTCGTCATAGCTGCGAAAATAAATCAGCTGGACATCCAGACCCCCGATCGCTTTGACTTCGATAAACATATCGGCCTGCAGCTTGAGCGCCATATCCCAGGTCGGCTGGCGGCTCATGGTGGCATCCATCGCAAAAATCAGCCGGCCGCGCTGACCGTCGGAAGCTGAGGGCGCAACGGTCTTCATCTTCTGAATGAAGTCCGCGACATCGTGATCGCTCGACCGGGCGTCGGGAACCTGGTCCTGTCCCGTGGGCGCCGGTGTCTTCTCATCTGCAGCCATGAGTTGAGTCTCCTTGGCTCATACTACGACCTGAAAGAAATAAGACCAATAACCCTTCATGTCACGCCCGCTTGACTTTTGTTTTCGTTCGAAATTGCT
>CAZMAC010000587.1:0-2244 GCA_964564085.1 uncultured Hyphomicrobiaceae bacterium | reverse complement strand
GCTGTGGATGCGTGTTGGGAAGCTACCGTTGCGATGAAGCACGGCATGAAGGTGCCCGGCCCGGCAGAGCGCGGGGATTATGGAAGCTGATTTCTTTGGATCGCAGCGCGTTTCAGGCTGTTTCAAACGGGGGCAGCGCCGTCGGAATGGGACCCCAGTGGGACCCCAAACGCAAAAGCAGAAATATCGCGTTTCCGCGGCATTTGCTAAGTCTTTGATTTCTTTGGAAGAAATGGCTCCCCGGGCCGGATTCGAACCAGCGACCAACCGGTTAACAGCCGGTTGCTCTACCGCTGAGCTACCGGGGATCAAATGCATCACCTCAGTCTTGAGCGTATAGCAAATGATAGGAGCTGCCGCTACCCTAAATAAAGGGGAACAGGGCACGAATTCACCTGAAATGAGCGTCGCTTGTCCTGGAAGCCGCTTAGGCCGGCCTTGTATTACCTAAGAACACTGCGCAACTTAATCACCTGACCAACCCTATCGAAAGGCAGGTTCTCAAATGAGAAAGTCGCTTCTTTCATTGATGATATTGCCGTTTTTTGCCGCCCCGGTTCTTGCAGGCGAAACCATTTCTTACGACGTCGATAATGCGCCTTATGAAGGGTATTTCGCCAAAGCATCATCCTCAAAAGGGCTGGTGCTCATTATCCATGACTGGGATGGACTGACGGATTACGAGAAAAAGCGCGCAGATATGCTTGCCGAACTCGGCTATGACGCCTTCGCCGCCGACCTCTATGGCAAAGGCAACCGGCCTGTGGATACCGCAGCAAAAAAGGCTGAAACGGCGAAGCTTTACAAAGATCGCGAGGCGATGCGCAGCCGCATCCTTGCCGGGCTTGACGAAGCGCGTAAACATGGCGCCGGGCAGGCGGTTGTCATGGGCTATTGCTTCGGTGGAGCTGCGACGCTCGAACTCGCCCGCTCCGGCAAAGCCCAAAATGTAAAGGGCTATGCCACATTCCATGGCGGTCTCTCGACGCCCTCAGGTCAAAGCTATTCGTCCGCTACGGCGCCGATCCTTGTCGCTCATGGCGGCGCAGATTCTTCGATTACGATGCAGGATGTCGCGGCGCTTTCCGAACAGCTTGAAAAAGCCGGAGTGACTTATGAAATCGAAGTTTATTCCGGTGCGCCCCATGCCTTCACAGTATTCGGTTCGGATCGGTATCGGGAGCGCGCGGATCAGAAATCTTGGGACGCTTTCAAGACGTTTCTTTCAACAAATTTGAAGGGTTGAGCCTTTACGAAGCGGCTTATCGAGCTCGAAGTCAATTCTTTGTAAGTGAGGATATCATGCAAAACTGGCGGATTGCGATTATCGCTCTGGCTCTCGTCACCTTTTCTGGAGCTTCGGTTCTTCCTGCGCAGGCTCATCATGGCTGGCGCTGGGCTGAGAATGAAAATTCTGAGATTACCGGAACGGTCAAATCGAAAAAGCTCGGTAATCCGCATGGCACCGTCGTTCTTGACGTGAATGGCGAAGAATGGACGGCCGAAGTCGGTCAGCCCTGGCGCAATGAGCGCGCTGGATTGACGGCTGAAATTTTGGCGACGGGCGTAACCATAACCGTCAAAGGCCACAGAGCGACCGATAAGAATAAGAAGGTGATCAAAGCGGAACGGGTCGTGATCGACGGTAAGACTTACGAACTCTATCCCGAGCGGGATTAACGGCGGGGTATGGAAATCATCCATCCTTACCTGGAAGCTCTGCAGAATTCAGAGCTTCCGACCACCCTTCGCCTGTCGAACTATACCTATCCCCTTGTCAATGCTGCACATATTGCGTCCATCGGACTTTTATTCGGGTCCATTATTGTTCTTGACTTGAGACTTCTTGGGCTTTGGCCTTCCGTACCGGCTCAAATGCTGTCGCGCGTGCTCTTGCCCGTCGCGACGGTCGGGCTGATCTCAGCTTTACTGACTGGCGGCTTGCTCTTTTCTGTTCATGCGGTGAAATATGCCGGTCTAAGCGTTTTTCAGCTTAAGATTTTGCTGATTACTTTGGCGATCATCAATGCTTTGCTGTTCATCGGCCCTCTTGCAAAAAGGCATGGTGGATCTAGCGGTTATGTGAGACTTTCCGCAGCTTTATCGATCCTGTTCTGGATCGCCATCATTCTATGCGGGCGTATGATTGCGTATTTTGCCTGATCGAACCGAGCTGTCTCAGTTTGAGTTTGGAGGCGACGACCGGACTCGAACCGGTGTACACGGCTTTGCAGGCCGCTGCGT
>CAZMAC010000586.1:0-2253 GCA_964564085.1 uncultured Hyphomicrobiaceae bacterium | reverse complement strand
TTTATGGCGATATTCGTGCTGGTCGGCGTTGCGCTGGTAAAGGCAATGCGCCAGGGCAGACCGACACGGTTGAGCGCGGCGATCGCACTCGCGCGATAGATACATCCGTCAGGGTTCACGGCCAACGGGATCGGGCTTTCTGCCGGAAAAGGAAATTCCATCGCCGCAACCCAGTAAAGATCTTCGTGGCCGATAATTGTCCCGCCCACGCTGGCTGAATGGCGGATCGTGATTGCAAGATCGAGCAAGCCGTCATGAACCCGCTCGACAAGCTGCGGGCTTTCATCACAAACGACTTCAAGCAGGGTTTTCGGGTAGATATTGGTAAAACTTGGCAGAAGATTCGGCAAATAGGCGACGGCCTGTTCGTCGGTCATGCCGACACGCACTTGTTGGGTCATGGCAGAGTTGACGACCGCCTCTTCCGCCTCGCCATCAAGACGTAATATTCTGTGTGCGAAGGGCACAAGGGTTGCGCCCGCCTCGGTTAAAGTCACGGATCGGCTGGTCCGCGCGAATAGCGCGACGCCCATTTTTTCCTCCAGCCGCTTAATCTGTAGACTGATGGCGGACTGCGTAAGATTGAGTTGTTTGCCCGCAGCGCTGAACCCGCGAAGCTCGGCAACGGCGAGGAATGCTTTCAGCAAATCCGAATCCACGGTTAAAGGCCCCATCTATTGCCAATCGTTATAGATACTATGACATATCCTCGTTTCTCTTTTCGATTGTTTCTTCGTAGCCTTTGAAAGCGTCCTCATTGACGTTGACACCGCCCCTAAGTCGCTTTCAAAGGCTGAATCCAGACGCCATGCATGCAATCGCCGAACTCCGAGACACCTCGCTGCCGCTTGAGCAAATCATCAATATCAATCGCTATCCCATTCACGCGCTCGACGAACACGCAGGCGCGGAGTTGATCGATGACTGCCGGGCGCAGTTGAAGCTAAGCGGCTGCGTCGTGCTGGAAAGTTTTATTCGCCCCGATGCCCTTTCGCGCCTCGAAGCGGAGACCGCGCATCTCGGCCCGCACGCTCATTACAATTCGACGGTCACGAATATCTATAATTCGGAAAGCGATCCCTCGCTGCCAGACGATCATCCGGTCAACATCTTCAATGAGCGCACGAATGGTTTTGTGGCTGGCGACCTGATCCCGGACGGAACACTTATTCGATCGCTTTATGAGAATGCAGCCTTTCAGGCGTTCATTGCCGCGACGATGGACGAGCCCGTTCTTTACGAATATGCCGATCCGCTCGCAGGTCTCGTCGTTAACTGCCTTCGTCCCGGCTGCCAGCATCCTTGGCATTATGACAGCAATGATTTTATTGTGACGATGATGACCAAAGCGCCGAAAGCTGGCGGCGTCTTCGAATATTGCCCGCGCATCCGCGATGCTGGCGATGAGAATATCCAAGGCGTCAGTCAGGTTCTCAACGGCGATAGCGCTGCGGTTCGCGCCCTCGATTTAAAGCCGGGCGACTTACAGATCTTTTATGGCCGCCTATCGCTCCATCGCGTTACCAAAATTGAAGGCGAGCGCGACAGGCATACGGTGATTTTCGGCTATGCGCGCGAACCGGGCTTTGTCGGCCGGGCGGCGCGCACGAAAAAGCTGTTTGGCCGGATCGCGCCCATTCACGAGCGCGAGGCCACGGAAGGCCTGCAGCGCTCCGACACGCTCAAGGATTAAAGCGCTGATGGGTCACGATTTTCCAACAGACGGTCCGCGCCCTCCGATTACCCCATCAGGGGCCGTCGCGAATGTCGATAGCATCCCGGCGGGCTTCGATCCGGTTGCCTTGCGCGCCGGGCGGCTGAAACGGATGCGCGAGATGATGGCCGAAAAGGAGTATGTCGCGCTCGTCCTCTTCGATCCGAACAATCAGCGTTATGCTACCGGCTCGCGCAACATGTTTGGCTATTTCCTGCGCAACTCCACACGTTACATTTATGTGCCCCTCGAAGGCCCGGTGATCCTGTTCGAATATCCCGGCAGCGCACATGTCTCAACATGGCTGGAGACCATCGACGACTCTCGCACCTCCAAAGTGGTCTGGTCTGCCGTCAATCAGCGCGACGATTTGAGCGCATCGCCATTTGCTCAGGAAATCGCCGATCTGGTGCGCGAACATGGACGCGGCAGCCTGCGGGTCGGCCTCGACCGCTGCACGCTGGGTCTGGCCAGAGCGCTCGATGCGCAGGGTCTCGATGTGCGCGATTGCATGGGCTATACGCTCCACGCCCGCCGCC
>CAZMAC010000585.1:0-2254 GCA_964564085.1 uncultured Hyphomicrobiaceae bacterium | reverse complement strand
CCCGGCGCCCCGTCAGGGAAGCGACGAGGGTTAGTATAAGTTGCCGGGGAGGGGCGGGGATAACTCGGCACGCAAATTCTTCTATTATGGTGAATCAAATAATAAGCTCGTTTTTGATCAACAGCCGATGTCTGGAATGCGGTGTTTCCGTACATAGCTGCACAGATTGCCGACATTATGGTTCCCTTGTGTCTCATACTGCTTACTGGGAAAGTCATGCGTGATCAAAATCTGAGACCAAAGACCTAGTGGTCTGACTCTGACATTTCGATCCCTCAATGTCAGCCCAGCCCACTAGCTTAACCCTTTGTTTTGGTTCGACTTGTCCAAACAGAAATCCACTTATCACCGGATTCGTCTGTTTGGGTCGAACCACTAGACAGTCGTGCCGAACAAAGCACCAATGGCCGCTGTTGCCGCCATCGCAAGCAGGCCCCAGAATGTTACACGTAGAGTTGCAAGCATGATATTGGCACCGCCGGCCTGTGCCCCGAGCGCTCCAAGCAAAGCAAGAGAAGCAAGAGTCGCAACTGCTACGGCTTGCATGAGATAGTCCTTAGCCACGATGAGCGCGACCAGCAGGAGCAAAAATGCCCCGACCGCAAATGTCACCGCCGAAGTCGGTGCTGCCTGAACTGGACGCGCCGAAGGTCATATCAGAAATGCCCAACTCGTCCCGTAGATGCGCACCCAGTGCATCATGGCGGGTAAGCTATTTGGCAACCTGGATCGCCAGATCTTTGTCGAGACCTCGTGTCTCGTAGATCCCCGCAAGTTCGGCCAGTTCGTCTTCCGGGTCCTCCCGCAATTCGCGGCGTTCTCTTGCGAGATCAGCAGCTTCGGTATCCGATTGCGAACTAACGGAGACGTATTCGCCAGCGGCCATCGACATCGCGCCTGCAACCAGTCCGGCAATACCCGCTACCAGGATTTCGCTTTTGGTTGTAGCGGCTGCAGCGACGCCAACGATCAGACTGGCCGTCGAGACAATACCGTCATTGGCGCCAAGAACAGCTGCGCGGAGCCAGCCTATCCGGTCGATGAGGTGACGTTCGGGGTGAATGCTTTTTGTAATGATTGGCGTTCGCTGGATGGTTGCGTTGATCTTGGCTTCGGCGGATAAAATACTGCCTCGAAGCCCTGCTCACTGCCTGTTGCCGGTGAGATGAGGTCAAGACGGCCCCCTGCGCCGGTCGCGATCATATCAGCGATCGCAAGGCCAAGTCCCGCTCCTTTATCCGACCGGCCAACACGCGCAAAGCGTTCTTTGAGCCGCGAAAGCGTCTCGGGAGGGACAGCGTTTCCCTTGTTTATGACGCGTATTGATCCGTCGCCGGTTACTTCAATGACGACCGTCCCACCAGATTGCCCATGCTCCAGGGCATTCTCGATCAGGTTGCGCATGAGGGTGGCAAACGCATCCGTATCGATTTGTGAATTCAGGGCCGATTGCTCGTCCCAGTCCAATACCAGCCGGTTGCCAACCCCAAGACGTTGCTGAAACTCATCGATAATATGCAACAGAACAGGCAAGAGATCCTGCGGTGTCTCCGAGACGAGGCTGCCTCCTTCCGCTCGGGCGAGTTGGAGCAATTTCTCCGACAGATGAGCGAGTTGGCGGAGCGAAGCCTCAATCTGCCGCGCACGGTCTCGGCCTGGTCCCTCCGGCGCTTGAGTGATCAGGCACTGTGTCTGTGCAAGCGCTGCAGCAATCGGCGTGCGGAGCTCGTGTGCACTGTTGGCTGCGAAGCTACGCTCGGCTTCCAGCGCTCGCCTCAGGCGATCCATCAACCGGCTGACGGCTTCCGCAACCGGAGCGATTTCAGCGGGCAATTCTGCGCCGGACAGCGGCGACAAATTGCCTTCACCGCGTATCCCGATTTCAGCTCTGAATGCCAGGATCGGCCTCATGCTGCGCCGGACAAACCACCAAACAGCAAGCAGGCTTAACGGTATGAGTATCGGTAGCGGAGCAAAAAGGCCGATCGTCGCTTCGAAGGCTGCCATTCGGCGATGCGCAAACGGTTCGGCGATTTCGATGAAGATCGTTCTGTTAACTGCAGCCTCTCCGTAAAGCCGGTGGGTCGTCGTGTCGCGAAAGCCATGTGCCGGCTTCCCAGGAAAGACTGCCGGGTCGGCATCATGGGATTGCAGCAGGATGTTTCCGGCCGCATCTCGTACCAGAGAGGTCAGATATTCCTCATGTTCGCCTATTGCAGCAACGCGATGTGCCTGTGTCTTGGCCGTGTCCAGG
>CAZMAC010000584.1:0-2265 GCA_964564085.1 uncultured Hyphomicrobiaceae bacterium | reverse complement strand
TTAATTACACGTCCACCGACACGCCGGACTTCGTGCCAACCGCCACTGCCGCCGAATAAGGAGCAAGAACATGAAACTGACACAAGGCACATTCTCATTTCTGCCGGATCTCACGGACGAGCAGATCAAGAAGCAGGTCCAATATTGCATCGATAATGGCTGGGCAGTGAATCTTGAGTTCACGGACGATCCGCATCCCCGCAACACCTATTGGGAGATGTGGGGACACCCGATGTTCGATGTGTCCGACGCAGCAGCCATCATGATGGAGCTGAACGAGTGCCGCAAGGTCTATGGCGACCGGATGTATATCCGCTTGACGGCCTTCGACTCCAGCCCTGGGTGGGAGTCGGAGAAGCTGTCCTTCATCGTCGGGCGTCCGAAAGACGAGCCGGGCTTCATGATCGAGCGTCAGGAGCGCGGCGGCCGGATGGTCGGCTATACGACGCGGCCTTATGTGGTGGCCTCGAAGCCGGAAGGCGAGCGCTATAGTTCTTAGGTAAGAACGATCGACCGAAGATCGGGCGCAATGAAACGCCCGATCTTTCAATTGAAAAAATTAAAGATTGAGCGATGTCCAACCAAGATTTACATCAAGATGCGGCGGAGGAAAGCCCGAAAGCTTTGCCTGACGCTGTCAATCTGAAAGAAGAATTCGCGCAGACCGGCCTGCCTGACATTCTTGAAAAGCTTGACCAGGAGCTGATCGGGCTTGTCCCGGTCAAGACCCGCATCCGCGAGATCGCTGCGCTTCTTCTCATTGACAGCGTGCGCCGGCGTATGGGGCTCGTCACGGAAGCTCCGACGCTGCATATGAGTTTCACCGGCAATCCCGGAACCGGCAAGACGACCGTTGCCATGCGCATGGCCGATATTCTGCACAAGCTCGGCTATATCCGCAAAGGCCACCTCGTTACCGTTACACGCGATGATCTCGTCGGCCAATATATCGGTCACACGGCGCCCAAGACCAAAGAGATCTTGAAAAAAGCGATGGGCGGCGTCCTCTTTATCGATGAGGCCTATTATCTCTACCGGCAGGAGAATGAGCGCGATTACGGCCAGGAAGCGATTGAAATCCTGCTTCAGGTTATGGAGAACCAGCGGGAAGACCTTGTCGTTATCCTGGCGGGTTATGGCGACCGTATGGACAAATTTTTCCGCTCTAATCCGGGCTTTCGCTCGCGGATAGCGCATCATATCGACTTTCCCGACTACACGGACGAAGAGCTGCTGCAAATCGCCGAGATCATGCTGGCCAATCAGAACTACCGGCTTACTGAGGGGGGGCGCGACGCGATGACGGCTTATATCGCGGCCCGCAGGCTGCAGCCGCTCTTTGCCAATGCGCGCTCGATCCGCAATGCGCTGGACCGTGCCAGGCTTCGCCAGGCAAACCGCGTTTTTGCCGGAGAGGGACATACACCGGTCGAGGCCCTTTCCGAAATCGATGCGTCCGACATTATGGCGAGCCGTGTCTTCAAAAAATCCAATGGCGAGGGCGGCGAGCCCGATCGCCCGTGAGTCTGGAAAGCCTCGATGCTCAGAGCAATCATCTTCGATGTTGACGGCACGCTTGCCGAAACGGAGGAGACTCACCGCGCCGCGTTTAACGCCGCCTTCAAGGAATTCGGGCTGCCCTGGCATTGGGACCAGGCGCTCTATGGCGAATTGTTGAAAGTCACGGGCGGTAAGGAAAGGCTTGCCCATTATATCGCGACCGATGCGGACGTGGAGCTTGACCCGGATCAGGCAAAATCGCTTATTCCCGATTTGCATCGCCGCAAGACGACCGTTTACAATGAGCTGATCTCATCGGGCAAGACGAAGCTGCGGCCCGGTATTGCCGAGTTGATAGAGGGCGCACGCAGCGACGGCGTCCGGCTCGCCATTGCGACAACGACAAGCCATCCCAATGTCGAAACACTTCTGAAGGCGACGCTCGGCCCGAATGGCATCGATGCTTTTGACGTGATCGCGGCTGGCGATGATGTGCCGCGCAAGAAGCCAGCGCCCGATGTCTTTCATCTGGCGCTGAAAGCATTGCAGCTACCGGCGGAAACCTGTATCGCATTGGAAGACTCCCGAAACGGACTGCGCTCAGCGATGGATGCCGGGCTGGCGACGCTGATCACACCGTCTGTCTACACGAGTGAGGAGGACTTTGCGGGGGCTGTCTGCATCGTGAATATACTAACGGATTTGCTTGAAACACAGCCACCGTCGCGCGCCGCCTCAACGCCATATGCAATGATTGAAAGTGTG
>CAZMAC010000583.1:0-2277 GCA_964564085.1 uncultured Hyphomicrobiaceae bacterium | reverse complement strand
AATGCGATTGGGCGTAGAGCAATAAAATCCATTCTAACATCCTCGATCAGTAGGGCACTCATTAGAACGCCGGCAGCGCATCAGTTGTTGCTCATACCGCAAAACCTTCGCACCGCAGATCCCAGCTTTGCGAGCGAACTCTACGATGGATATTTTGGCCTTGCTGGTACGGTTGCTCTTACAGGATCAGAGTCGCCTTTTACTGTTCAGCCGCCAAGTCCCTTGTGGCAAAAGGAACTCTACGCTTTCAACTGGCTGAATAATCTCGAAGCGGCGGGCGACGAAATTGCAAGAGAGAAGGCCCGTGCTCTAATATCAAGCTGGATTGTGCATTCACGCTCAGCGCCAAACATCGCCTGGGATGTTGACATTGTCGCCCGGCGCTTCATCGCGCTCTTGTCACACTCGGGGTTCGTTTTGGAAGGTGCGAATTCCGGCTCCTATGAAACCATGATGAAGGCGCTCGATAACGAACTGCTCTATCTTCACGTCAGCTACTCAGAGCCCGGAAGTACTACACCGCGTCTTCGCGCGCTTACCGCTCTGCTTCTTGCAGGGCTGTGCATCGCCGAGCAACAAAACAATATAAATACTTATCTCCAGATCTTCTGCGCAGAACTTGAAAGACAAATCTTGCTTGATGGAGGGCATATTTCGCGCAATCCTGACACGCTGGTCGAATTGCTGTTGGAACTCCTGCCTCTAAGACAGTGCTTTCTGGCGCGTGGGCAAGAAACGCCGGAGCCCCTCAACAGCGCCATTGACCGGATGATAGGAATGATTCGTTTTCTTCGACTTGGCGATGGATCGCTTGCACGATTTAATGGAATGGGCGCAACGCGTTCGGATTTTACGGCAGCAGTTCTTGCCTATTCTGATAACAACGAAGTTCCCGGCATCAATGCGCCTGATTCTGGATATTGCCGTCTGGTGCGTGGCAAGACCATTATCGTAGCCGATATTGGCTCCCCCCCTCCTAGCGTTGCAAGCTATCAGGCCCATGCAGGCTATCTTGCATTTGAAATGACCTCGGATATAGAGCCGATTATCATCAACTGTGGCGCTGCACGCGATGAAAGCTCTGAATGGGGAGTTGCCTGCCGCTCGACCGCAGCGCATTCAACATTGACCATAAACGAATTGTCCTCCTCCCGGTTGGTCAAACGGCGTTTAGGCAACCCCAAGCAATACCAGCATTCGTTGTCGGGCCCAAAAGTGGTTCGCGGCGAGGTCAAGCCGGATCAGCACGATCTGGTGTTGCGCGCAGTTCATGATGGCTTCAAACATCGGTTCGGCTTTTTGCATCAGAGGCGCCTTCGTCTCTTGCGGGACGGACGATCCCTGGAGGGCGTTGATCAGCTTGTCTGTCCGCCGCAGGGACGTGCGCTGACGAAGCAGAGCGACAGGTTTTCCATTCACTTTCATCTTCATCCACGCGTATCGCCAAGGCTCGATCCGGAAGAAAACAGCGTTGTTCTGACACTGCCGGATGCTCAGCTCTGGAAATTCAGGGCAGCCGGAGCGCGGGTCGAAATCGAGGAAAGCATTTTTCTTGCCGATCCGATAATCCAGAAACGAAGCTTGCAAATCGTGTTGCGGGGGTCATGTGAGTCCGAGGTCCAGATTGTCTGGTCGCTTCGTAAGATCGAGACCAATGTTAGAGACCCGGCACGCACCGGCTATCGGGCACCCCGCCACCTTGAGGACAATAATTGAGTCCAAAGGATCAATAGCTTAGATTGGGATGAGCGGCAGAGTATTGCTCCACCGGAACACTCGCCCGATGCTTCATTAAGGATCCTGATGACCGCAACCAATCCCTGCATTCGCCAAGCGTTGATATCCGTATCCGATAAAGCCGGGATCGCCGAATTCGCAAAAAAACTTATCATCTCCGGTGTCGAACTCGTCTCGACCGGCGGCACCGCGAAGACGCTCCGGGATGCTGGTTTGCAGGTGCGGGATGTCTCTGAGCTGACGGGTTTTCCGGAAATGCTCGATGGCCGGGTCAAAACACTCCACCCCGCCATTCATGGCGGCCTCTTGGCAATACGCGATAATGCCGAGCATCTGGCCGCGATGCAAACACACGCTATCAGCGCGATCGATCTCATTGTTATCGACCTCTATCCGTTCGAGGAAACAATCGCGCGCGGCGCAGAATTCGCGGAGGCCGTTGAGAATATCGATATTGGCGGACCGGCCATGATCCGCGCCGCCGCGAAAACCATGACTGGGTCACCGTGGTTACCGATCCTGATGATTACCCCATGGTTT
>CAZMAC010000582.1:0-2279 GCA_964564085.1 uncultured Hyphomicrobiaceae bacterium | reverse complement strand
ATCGAAACGGGCGATGAGCGCGGTAAGGCCTTCGCGCGCGCCGTCCGCCAAAGCTTCAGGCGATTGCTTCTTCAGCGCGCGTTCCTCACCCGCCAGGTCGCCGCCTTTGACCGAGATATAAGCGAGCTTGGCAAGCGCTCGGCCGCCGATGCCCTCGAACCCGCCGTTCAGAGCGATCAGGGCTTCGAGCGGGAGCTGCGGGGCTTTGAAAGCGGTAACGGCCGCTTCGGGCGGGATGTTGCCGCTTTTATAATCGTAGATTGCAAGGCTGCCATCGGGGTGAAAATCGATGCGGTCGGCACGGGCGCGCAAGGTAAACGGCCCGCCTGGCGCTTCGAATTCAAAGTGGCCGCGCAGCTCGCTCAGCACTTGCGCCTCTCCGCGCCGTTCGGCTTCAGTTTCTGCAAACCAGGCGGCGAAACGCTCCATACGTGGTCGCCAAAAGGCCTGGATATGCGCGCGGTCGCCATAAAGGGCGGCGCATTCGTCGAAGATTGCGAGCAGCAGGCGGGCCGGATCGCGCGGCAGTTTCTCGCGGCAGCGTCTGGCGAAGATGTGCAGAACTTCGTGGATGATCTGGCCGCGCTCGGCGCCGCCCGGTTCGGCAGCAAGCGGATTGAGAGGCGTCAGGCTGAGCACATGCTTGGCGTAGACCGCGTAAGGATTGGCGATCAGTGTTTCGATGTCGGAGACGCTCAAGGACCGCGGGCGCGCATCCAGCGGTGGGCAGGGCGCGGGCGCTTTCGTGGATGGTGGGACTCCCGCCGCATTACGCATGGCAGCCCAGCCAAGCCAGGGCTGTGGGGGTTTCAGCGCGTCGCTGAGCCCCAGCCCATTGAGCAGCGCTTCCAGCCGCATCAGCCAGCGGCTCGGCACAGTCGGCGTACCCTCCGATTTCAGCGCGCGCGTTAGGACGATCTCCGGCGCGCCCATCATTTGCCAGAAATCATGGCCCGCAAGGCGCGTTTTTCGCTCCGGCGGCGGCAGGCCGAGTGCTGCGCGCATGGCGCGGTTCAGCCACGGACCGGAATCGGCGGCTTGCGGCCAGGTGCCTTCATTCAGACCGCCAAGAATGACGAGATCGGCCGAGGTCAGCCGCGCATCCATCGGTTGCAGGATTTGCAGGCGCGGATGCGCGGAGCGTGGGGCAGTGACTGTCTCCAGCCGGATCAGGCTGCGCCAGAGGGCAGAGTAGTCGGCCAGCGTAATCTGTGGGCTGGCGGATTGCTCGGCCAAACCGGCAAGAAAGGCCGCCATCGCAGACCCGCCTGAAACCGCGCCGAGCCGCCCCGGTTCGCCCGCCTCATCGACCGTTAGTCTGGCGGCGGATTCCCGATGCGCATTGGCAAACTCCGCAAGCGGTGCGTCCGGGATTTTTGAAAACGCCGTGAATGGCTGAAGCGCATCGGTCAGACGACGGATGAGATCGTAAGCCGCTTCCCATTCGTTCTCCGTAAGCCGATCGATGGCGGTGTGGCGCGGCTTGATCTTCTGAGCCAGATCGAGGCTTGCCGTCAGCGCTTCGACACCTTCTCCGCACCAGGCCTGGCGTATCGCGGCAAGTTCGACGATCCGGGCGGCTTTTTGCGCCTCGCCTTCAGGCAGGGAAAGCCGCGTTAGCGGATGTTTCATCAGCGCGAGCAGTGCGATTTGCGATCCTGTTGCCACGGTATCAGCGATGAGCTGGTGGAAAATGCCTGCCTGGGTCGAGGCCAGCGGCTCGCCGGAGCGGGATTGGAGCGTCAAGCTCCAGCGGGCAAGTTCGGCCGCGACCCGGCATGCGAGGGCGGGATCGGGCGTCACAAGATTTGCAGTTTTGTCAGGTGTCTCCATCACTTCGCGCATGATCAGCGCAATGGTGGCGGCCTCGTGTTGCTCGCTCGGTGCGGTTAAGAGCGAAACCGGCTCCAGGCTGCGAGCGATATCGCCTTTCGATGCGCCGGCAATAAAGTCCGGCCAGCAGCCCAGCGTGGCGGCGGGGCGGAGTGCTTCGCTGAGAAGCTGAAGCCGGACGGGCGCGGGCTGATCGGATTTGGCTCCGGCAAGGAGCATCACATCCCCGCGCGTTCCGCCCAGTTCAGCGAGCAGCTGAGAAAGACCGGCCTGGGAATGTTCAGGGTGTTCGGCAATCGCCGTCCAGCTTTCCTCATCGAGACCGAGATCGACCCCCGGCAGTACAATCGCGCCGTTTGTCAAGCTGGCGACGGCTTTCATCAGAGCCGCCGTTGCCGGAATGCTGCCGGTCGACCCTGCGACGATGACAGGCGTTTCCGGCGACA
>CAZMAC010000581.1:0-2284 GCA_964564085.1 uncultured Hyphomicrobiaceae bacterium | reverse complement strand
GAAAACGAGGTTTGCCGCAAATGGGTATCAAATGTCAAATTCGCTCCACTAGGAAGCATGATATTTGCGCCGGGCTACCGTTGACTGCGTCTCGATTAACCTGCGTTAAATTCCTCAATTTAAATAAGGAAGCGAAACTGTCCGTGTTCAAATAAACGCGCCTCACGGTAAGGCAAGATGGTTGTAGGCAGAGGCATTCCAAAATCATCGTGTCCGAGCCATTGATCTTACTCGTGCAACGAGGGTTCCATCTCCACCGCTTTGGCCATTCGATCAATAAACTGACGAAGCTTGGCCGGAACTAATGGTGTCGGTTTGTAAAGCGCATGGAGCGGAAAGGCCTGCAATGAGTAGTCCGGCAATAATTGAACAAATGATCCATCGGCCAGCTCCTGCTCGAAAGCCCAGACGGGTCCTAAATGAAGGCCATGTCCGAGTGAAATGAGCTTGCGTATGGCAGTAATGTTGTTCGCTGTGAAGATGCCGCGCACCGTGATGCGTTCGGCGTTATTGTCGATTTTAATATCAAATGAGAGTTCTCGCTGGCCGGGATGATAAAAGATGAAAGGGTGTTTCTCCAGGTCGGAAGGGCTGACAGGCACTGCGTGCCTTTCGAGATAGTCACGTGACGCGACAATGGCACGCCGAACCGCGCCCAAACGCTTGATCGTCATATTTGAAGCGGGAAGTTCACCGACTCGTATGGCGACATCGATCCCTTCTTCGACAAGGTTGGTGAACCCACTGCCCAAATAAAGATCGATCATCAGGCCGGACGCTTCATTTTGGAAGTCTGCGAGAACAGGGACGACAAAGCGAGCGCCAAAATCGACGGGAGCCGCAACGCGAAGCTGACCTTTGGGATGGTCGACGAGGCCGGCCACATCTTCCTCAAGGGCAGCTTGCGCATCGATGAGACGGCGCATCCCTTCATAGTAGCACAGCCCGGCTTCAGAGGGCCTCGATCCCTTTGTCGACCGCTGGATAAGCCGCGCGCCGAGACGTTTTTCCAGTGCTGCAATTCGCCGGCTGATTGCCGACGGATTCGCGCCAATTTCATCGGCAGCCGCTTTCAAGCTCCCCATCTCGACAACGCGAACGAAAAGCTGCTCGTTACCGCCCAGCATTAATTGCGCTTTCAGCATGTTTGAATTGCTAAGCATATGTCTACATGACTTGAAGGCACTGCGCTAGGATTTGCAAGGGTGCTTTTGATCGCCCCGAATTTACAGAATAGATGAATTTAGAGATCGGGAGTTTAAACATGACTTTGCATGATCTGTCTGGGAAGACCGTACTTATTGCGGGCGGCGCAAAGAATCTTGGCGGGTTGATCGCCGGCGATTTCAGTCAGCGGGGCGTGAAAGGGGTTGCTGTTCATCACCATAGCGCTTCCACCGCAAAGGATGCGCAAGATACAGCTGACGCCGTCAAAGCCAATGGCGCAGGGAGCATGGTTTTGTCTGGCGACCTGACTTCTGCTGCCGCCGTGACCCGTTTGTTCGACGAAGCGGAAGCGGCAGTCGGCAAGATCGATATTGCAATCAACACGACCGGGATGGTGTTAAAGAAGCCCATGGCGGAAGTCAGCGAAGACGAATTCGACCGTATGTTCGCGATCAACACCAAAACGGCTTTCTTCTTTATGAAAGAAGCTGGTATGCGGGTGAATGATAATGGAAAAATTCTGACGCTCGTAACGTCCCTGCTTGGTGCTTACACACCGTTTTACGCGACATATGCCGGCGCAAAAGCGACGGTTGAGCATTTTGTTCGCGCCGCTTCCAAAGAGTTTGGAGCACGCGGCATCTCGGTCACGGCGGTTGGGCCGGGTCCGATGGATACGCCATTTTTCTACGGACAGGAAAGTCAGGACGCTGTCGCTTACCACAAGACAGCGGCGGCGTTATCTCCGTTCAGCAAGACTGGTCTAACGGATATTGAGGACATTGTACCGCTAATCCGATTTCTTGTGAGTGATGGATGGTGGATCACAGGGCAAACGATTCTTGCGAATGGCGGATATACGACGAAATGATCATAGCGAGCTTTTAGGGGCTATTAACCGTGCTCGAAGTTTCTGGGCCAGACTTATCCCCGCCCCCTCACGCGCCTTTATACTCACTCCCGTCGCTTCCCTGACGGGGCGCCGGGACTCGAGACCGTCTCAACTGGTAGGGAAGCGATGCGGCGCCTGAGGAGCCGAGGGACCCGGTAAGCCTAACGGCAAACCGGCCTCGGCGTGGGAGTAACGATCCCGCACTCAGGGGCTCTGTCAGAAGGG
>CAZMAC010000580.1:0-2285 GCA_964564085.1 uncultured Hyphomicrobiaceae bacterium | reverse complement strand
TCGTCGAGAAAGATCGTACCGCTGAGAATTTCAGTTGAATAATGCGCCACGCAAACGGCGGCATGGGGCAAGATTCACCGTGATCGATGGGTCTACCGAATAGCTGCTATAGAACGAACTCCGGACGCAGAGCTCGCGGCTACGACGTGTGGAAAAGCTACATCTCGAAATTCATCATTTTTTGATTCCATTGGATATGACTTTTGGGATCGTGCCCCGGCGTGCGGTGTAACTTGCGGCGGGGCCGGGCGTTTCGATCCATGCCCCCGGCATGGGAGTTGACGCCATTACCTACACCGCCGTCAATACCGGCGGGAATCGCGGTCTATGATCGAATTCTCGGTAGTTTCAGTTCGGCGGACCCAACGGCGGCGGTCCCCTACGACACACAACCCTTATGACACACAAGGGGTACTATTCCGCAACGTCCGTAACAGCCCATTCAACGTCACGGACCCTTTCGACCATTTATTCCTAAGCTCTTCCTGGCAGAAGCTCCTCAGGCATTTATATTGGTTCGATCATTCCCTGGCTGCGACCATCGTGCGACAAGTCAGTTATACCTTCCTCGAGAAATCATAGGGTGGTTAGACGCGCAATCCAGCTCTCTCGTGCTTACCATGTGATTACTACAACGTGTCTCCCAAAAGTGGGCACCGGTTTTGGGACAAAAGACACGCTTTAGGAGATTTTCATTTCGACCTCAGGTCATACCAAGTCTTTGATTTTATTGGTGGGCGCACAACCCCGACCCACTTATCGCGTCAAAAACGCGTTCCCCTGCCGTCCAACCATCCCCCGCCAGTAATCGAGCAAATCCTGCATGGTCTGCTCATAGGGGATCTCCGGCTCCCAGCCCGTATGTGTGCGGAACTTTGTCGTATCCGGAATTTGTAGATCGGCGTCGATGGGGCGGAAACGGTCGGGGTCGGGGACGACTTCGATCTCGCCTGCGCGTGGTGAGAGCGAAATCAGCTTGTCGAGAATGTCGCCGACGGTGCAGTGAAACGCGCCGCCGATGTTGTAAGTGCTGCCCGCGACCGGATCGACCGTCACCAGCATGTGATAGGCGCGGACGGCGTCGCGGACATCGGCGACCGTGCGAAGCGAATTCAGATTGCCGACGCGCACCACCGGCTCGATCAGCCCGGCCTCGATTATGGCGATCTGCTTGGCGAAGGTGGACTCGGCGAAGACGTCGCCGCGGCGCGGGCCGGTATGGGTGAACATCCGCGTGGTCAGCGTGCAAAGGCCGTAAGCTTCGGCGTAAAAACGGCCGACGAGGTCCGTGCCCGCCTTGGAAATGGCGTAGGGCGAGGCGGGGTGGAAGGCGCATTCCTCATCGATGGGGAGCTTGTCCTTCGGCACGCGGCCGAAAACCTCCGAGGACGAACAGACGTGCACGATGGCCTTGGGCGCGAATTCGCGGATGGCATCGAGCACGCGGACCGTCCCTTGAACGTTCGTCTCCAGCGTGTCGAGTGGAGCGTCGAATGAGGTGCGCGGGAAGCTTTGTGCGGCGAGATGGAACACGTAATCCGGCTGCGCGGCTTTGACGGCTTCGCGGATCGAGAGCGTATCGCGTAGATCGCCATAGACGAGGTGGATGCGGTCCTTACGATTGATCCGTGGAATGAGCGCTCCGACATTATTGAGCGGACTGCGCCAGCGGGTGAGCCCCCAGATCTCCCAGTCGGTATTTGCGATGAGATAGTCGGCGAGATGCGAGCCGACCATGCCGGTGATGCCGGTGATGAAAGCGCGCGGGGCGGTCATCGGCTGTGACTCCGTGCAGCGATAGCTTTTGCCGAAAAATCCATGCCATGATTTTTCTGTCGCCCCGGCCTTGCCTGCCCCGGTCTTCGAGCCGGGTAGCCAGGGCCTACTCGCCTTAAAGGCTGGCATATCGCTTGTGGAGACGAGAGTGGATCCCGGATAAGCCTTGCGGCTTTCCGGGATGACACGAAAGGTCGCGCTGGCGTGGCGCTAAGCAAGCCCGCGCTCCTGCAAAAAGGCTTCGATGCTATCGACAATATATTGCCGCGCGGGCGCGTCGATTGCCTGGTGATTGCCGACGGAGAAAGCCCGCTCCATAACGTGATTGGCGTTTGCCATATCGCCGACCGTGCGATGCGAATAATTGCGGAGCGCAGGCTGGCGGGCGATATTGCCGCAAATGATCGGGCGGGTTTCGATGCCGGCGGCATTGAGATAGGCGGTGAGGTCGCCGGCGGCGAAAGGCGCGGGCTCCTTTACGATCAGCGGAAAGCCGAACCAGGAGCTCT
>CAZMAC010000579.1:0-2286 GCA_964564085.1 uncultured Hyphomicrobiaceae bacterium | reverse complement strand
TGAGGAATGGACACGGCTGAGGCCGCTGCTCCCGGATGCATCCCCCGGCGGGCGGCCACGCAAGCCATCCACACATGAGCGACAAGCGCTCACAATTGGGTCGCAAGCTTCACGCGCTCGTCGACACTAAAGGGCTGCCGATCCGCGTGGCGGTCCATTCCGCTAGAGCATCAGACCGAAAAGCATGTCCCCGCGATGGCGGGGATGACGATAAGGCATATCGCGGGGCGCTCCGTAACATTCAAAACCATATTAATGCAGTTGGCGCCGATAATATTGACGTGAAAGGCGTGCTGCATGGTAATGGAGTTGATTTATTAAAAAGCGCAAAAACAGATCAAAAGCTTCAGTCAAACGTTACCAGTCTTAAAACGCAAAATGCCAGCTTCAATATTTGTAATAATACGCTGAAAGGCCGGAAAATCAGTTATGAGAATGACCTTTTCGAGGTCTTTGAGGACGACATTGTGTCTTCCGGGGTCGCCGAAGTTTCGCGGCTTCAGATGATGGGATATACTTACATAAAACCATGATGCGATAAGTTTGGTCCGTAAACCTATTGAGGTTGCGGACCACTTTTAAACCCGGACGCCGCGCAGGTCTTGAAGTGCAGCGTCAAGCGCTTCTGCAAACCCACGTTTTTCATCGTCAGTCAGGAATCGCCCAAACAGCAACGAACGGCCATGCGACCGGACACTGAGGCTGTCACTGCTATTCTCGCTTTCCTCTAATTGGAGCTGGACCCAGTAGGGGTTGAAGCTCCAACTATCGGCCTGGCCGGATGGATAAATACGCGTGACCCGCAGCTCTTCATTGGTCAGTTCAACGGTCTCGTAAAGACGCGCCGCGCGATAATTCAGCCGAAATGCGAAATAGATCAAAAGAACGTCCAGACCGAAAAAACCGAGCACCGGCCATGCTCCGAGCATGAAGAATGCCATGCCGGTCAGAAAACTGACGAGGCTGACCACACTCATAAGGACAATAAACCCCTTGCGCCCGAGAGAACGATGGGGCAGCAAGACTGCGCTGAAATGTGGGGAAGGTGGTTCGGTCGTATTGCTCTCACTCATAACCGAACAGAATAATGAAGAATTGTGATCTCGGGAAATAGAAACTTCGTGCGCAATGTTAAGGTGAAGCCCCCTGGCAAGGCCGCCGGCAATCAGGTGCTGTCTCCCGATGCCATTCGGGAGATGTTTGCTCGATTCCAGGCGGCCAACCCCGAGCCCGAGGGAGAGCTTGAATATATCAATCCCTATACGCTTCTGGTGGCCGTCGTTCTCTCGGCCCAGGCAACCGATGCCGGCGTGAATAAAGCCACGCGGGAGCTGTTCAAAAAAGCCGACAGCCCGGAAAAAATGCTCGCTCTTGGGGAAGATCGCGTTCGGGACGCGATCAAGACGATCGGCCTGTATAGAAATAAAGCGAAAAATGTTATCGCACTATCTCAAGCCTTGATTGAAAAACATGGTGGCGAGGTTCCGCCTGACCGCGAAGCGCTTGAGGCCCTGCCGGGTGTTGGACGCAAGACAGCAAATGTCGTCCTGAATATTGCGTTCAAGCAACCGACGCTCGCGGTCGATACGCACATTTTTCGCGTCAGCAACAGGACCGGGCTGGCACCGGGAAAGACCCCCCTCGCCGTTGAACTCGAACTGGAGCGTGTGGTACCGGAGAATTACCTTCTGCACGCTCATCACTGGCTCATCCTTCACGGACGTTATGTCTGCAAGGCGCGCAAGCCGGACTGTCCGCATTGTCTGATCGCCGATTTGTGTCCCTTTGAGCCGAAAACCACGGCCTAGATTTCAAATAACGAGGAAAATTTAATGACAGAGACGCAGCATGACGTGGTTGGTCTGGGAAGCGCAATCGTGGATATCATTGCCCGATGCGACGATGAATTCATTACGCAGCAGGGCCTCGACAAAGGCACAATGCGGCTCATCGATGCAGAAGAAGCCACGCGCCTTTATGGGGAAATGGGGCCGGCCATTGAGGTGAGCGGGGGGACCGTGCCGAACACCTGCGTCGGGCTTGCGTCTCTTGGCGGTAAGGCTGCGTTTATGGGAAAGATTGCCAAGGATCAGTTCGGTAGCGTGTTTACCCATGATTTGCGCGCTGTTGGTGTTACCTTCAAGAGCGAGCCGGTGGGCGGCACGCAGCCGACGGTACGTTGCTTGATTCTGGTGACGCCGGACGGCGAGCGCACCATGAACACGCATCTTGGAGCCAATACGGAACTCAGTTCGGCTGAACTCGACCCTGACCTCATCCGAGGGG
>CAZMAC010000578.1:0-2290 GCA_964564085.1 uncultured Hyphomicrobiaceae bacterium | reverse complement strand
GAGGCATTGGCGGTTTGGCAAATGGTGTTTAGGCTAATTCACTCGATCCGGAAAAGCGCTCACTTGACATTGAGAGGAACTGATTGATGAGTTGGAACCCTGCTCTTGATCCGCATTGCCCAACTGGAGATGAAATCGACGCGATCGAAACGGTGATTGTGCCGCGTGCACGCGATCTTGGCGGTTTCGAGGTACGTCGGGCTTTACCCTCCGCAAAACGTCAGATGGTCGGGCCGTTCATTTTTTTTGATCAGATGGGGCCCGCTGAGTTTCTCACCGATCAAGGCATTGACGTCCGCCCACATCCACATATTGGTCTGGCGACAGTCACCTATCTTTATCAAGGTTCGATCCTTCACAGGGATTCGCTTGGAACGAAGCAGGAAATTCACCCAGGCGATGTGAACTGGATGATTGCGGGCGAAGGTATAACCCATTCAGAGCGCACAAGTTCTGAAGTCCGTGCCCGACCAAAGTCGTCCCTTTTCGGCATTCAGACCTGGGTTGCTTTGCCAGACCTTGCCGAAGAAACCGATCCCGGCTTTGAGCATCGTGCAAAAGCCGAACTACCGATGATTGAAGGCGAGGGCAAGACCGTACGGCTTATTCTTGGGACCGCCTACGGAGAAAGGGCGCCCGTCAAGACTTTTTCGGACATGTTTTATGCCGATGCTGTCCTCGAACAGGGCACACGCTTGCCGCTCCCGGATGAGCATGAGGATCGCGGGCTCTATGTCATTGAAGGCGAGATCGATATTGCAGGACAGACATTCGACGCCGGCAACATGATGGTTTTTCGGCCTGGAGACCAGATTACAATCACAGCACAAAAACCGAGCCGCATTATGCTGCTTGGCGGCGAAACATTTCCCGGTCCGCGATATATCTGGTGGAATTTTGTGGCGTCCTCAAATGAGAAAATTGAGGCTGCGAAAGACGCTTGGCGGCAGGGCGATTGGGCGCATGGCCGCTTTCAATTACCGCCTGACGACGATGCGGAGTTTATTCCTTTACCGGATTGAGAACTTGGCTTTGACGACTTAACATTTTATTCGAAGTTCAACCTGCGATATGCTGTCATATCGCCGTAACAATTTTGCGGCGATGATAGTCTGTGTCGTTTGAAACTGAAATTATTGCTTGTGCTGTGATGAAAGACGATTCGATTTCGCCGAAGGATGCCCTCCAAGCAAGAATAGACGCAGAAATGCTCGATAGTTTCGATGAGGAGCTGGAGCTTGAGATTGACGATAAGCGTCTGCAGGATATTCTTGACGGTTTAGCAGACCGCCCCGATACGGAAAGTATCGACCGCAAGTCCTACTTCAACGAGCTTCTCCGTCTGCAAAAAGAGTTGGTGAAGCTGCAGGACTGGGTTGTTGAAAAGCGGCTCAAAGTCGTTGTCATTTTCGAAGGACGTGACGCAGCTGGCAAAGGCGGCGCGATCAAGCGGATCACACAGCGGCTCAACCCGCGCGTTTGCCGTGTCGTGGCATTGCCTGCACCGACCCGTCGCGAACAGAGCCAGTGGTATTTCCAGCGCTATGTTCCCCACCTCCCCTCAGCAGGTGAGGTCGTGCTGTTCGACAGGAGTTGGTATAATCGTGCGGGCGTCGAGCGCGTGATGGGTTTCTGCACGGACGAGCAGGTCGAAGAATTCTTCCGCACCGTGCCCGAGTTTGAGCGTATGCTCGTCAGATCCGGCATTAAGCTGATCAAATATTGGTTCTCGATTACAGATGGCGAGCAGCATTTCCGCTTTGCGATGCGCAATCACGATCCTCTGAAACAATGGAAGCTGTCACCCATGGATTTAGAGTCGCGCCGGCGCTGGGAGGATTACACAAAGGCCAAAGAAGAAATGCTCCGGCACACTCATATTGCCGAAGCGCCATGGTCGATCGTCAATGCAGTTGATAAGAAAAAGGCAAGGCTGAATTGCATCCACCATCTCCTAAGTCAAATTCCCTATGAGGAGATCAATCACGAGCCGGTATCATTACCCGAACGGGTTCGTAATCCGAATTACACACGGGAGTCTTTGCCTCAGGCGCTTTTTATTCCCGAGATTTATTAAGCTCTATCGCTTTTGATAGATATATTGTGCGTCAGGATGCACTTGGCGCGGTAAGGTGCCCCTCGGCTGAGCGTTATAGAATTTAATGCTCGCCGTCAGGACGAAATTGTCGTCTTCAGCTTATGTTTATTTAACCAAGCGCCTTAGCCGCCTGGATAAGAAGCTTCTTCGGAATCACAACAGCGATTTCGCCTTCGCTGGTGTGTTTTTGTA
>CAZMAC010000577.1:0-2293 GCA_964564085.1 uncultured Hyphomicrobiaceae bacterium | reverse complement strand
CGACCTCCCGCGCTCGAGTTTCCCAGGATTCGTGCGGCGCGTGACGCGTTGTATCGGCACCCGGGGCTTCAGGCGGCCGGGCGGGCGCTGATTCGCTCATTCGGCCAGGCGGACAGGGTGCGCCTCGATCAGCCCCGGCTAAGGGCGATCGTGCACGGGGCCGAGGCTAACCCCGCGGCGGCGCCGGTCTACGTGCTCCACCGGGACACCTGGTACGGCTGCGATCAATCGCAGATCAACTGGTGGATCCCCGTTTACCCGATAGAGGGCAATAATGCGATGGGCTTTTACCCGGAGTATTTTGACCGGCCTGTCGCGAATAACTCCGAAATTTACAACTATTATGAGTGGAACGCGAAAAACCGTGCAAGCGCTGCGCAACACGTCAAGAAGGACACCAGGGAGCAGCCGAAACCGCAGGAAGAGCTTGAGGGCACATCAATACGGTATCTCCCGGAGCCTGGCGGTATCATCATTTTCTCAGGCGCCCAGATGCATGAGAGTATTCCCAATACGGCGAATTTAGCGCGCTACAGCATCGACTTCCGCACCGTGCATACCGACGATGTGCGTGAGCGTATCGGCGCGCCGAATGTCGATACCAGAGCCACGGGCACGACAATGCGTGACTATCTGCGAGCGAGCGATCTTTCGCATCTGCCGGAAGAGCTGATCGCCCTTTATGACGACGACACGGCGAAAAGCTCCGAAATCCTGTATTTCGGAGATCGTCTGGCAAGCTCTTCCAATCAATAGGATTGGCGATACAGTAAAAAATTAGGGTGTGGTTCCAGGCTCCGGATTGCGCCAAACACGCTCTAACCGTTTATTTTGTCGTATTCCCGGACAGGAAACCAATGCGCAGCCCCATCTGCACGGGGCATGCTTTTCCTCAACTCTCTGCAAGCAAACCGCCGCGCTGCGAATAGATCGGCATCACAGCGCGGCGCGATTGATTTTATTCCTCTTTTTGAGCGAGGAATGGCGTAATCCGCATGAATTCGACACGGCGATTACGCTCTTCCGCCTGGTCGACTTTGATCAGCAGATCGGCCTCGCCATAGCCTTGCGTTACCAGATTTTCCGGCGGTACGCTGAATTCATCGGTAAGCACGCGGGCGACCGTTTCGGCGCGGCGATCCGAAAGCGAGAGATTGTCCTCATCGGAGCCGACAGCGTCGGTATGTCCGCCAATCAGGAACACCTCGTCCGGACTTTTTTCAAGGATGCGGTTGATCACCCTGGCGACAACGCCGAGCTTCTCGATCTGATCTTCCTCGATCTCCCACGAGCCAAAAGCGAAGTTGATCGTATTGAAGTTCAGCTTACGCAGCCTTTTGCGAATGTCCGGGCTGTAGCGGATCTCATTCAATGTGTAATCATCTTCAAGATCCCGCAGCGGCGGGGCCGTCAGCACTTCCTCGATTTCGTTCTCGTCGGCGCGATCGGCATAGACATAAGAGTCCTCCTCAGGAATGCTGGCCGTAAACTCCGGCAGATCGATATAGAAATTCACGCGGTAATCATCGTCATCGTCACGATAGCCGCGGCGTCCTCTGCCTTCATACTCATTATTGAACAGGACTATGCTGCGCCCGTTCGGCAGCCTTTTGACGCGGCGAAGCAAACGGCCCCTACGATCTTCAACGGTGATGATCTCTACCCCATTGCGACGTGTAATAATGGTGCGCTTGCGCCCGCGAGGCCCATCTTCGACGCGGACATTCCGGCTCCTGCCGCGCAGGCGCTCCGATTCATCATGCTCGATAATCACGCGTCCGCGATCGCGGATTATACGGCGCTTGCCGGGTTCTTCAATAACGACGCGTCCGCCTTCCAAGCGCCGTTCCCGCCGCCCGCGTTTAATGTCTCCCAAGCGCTCACGAGAGAATTCACGCCGTTGCTCGCGGCGTTCCCGCCGCTCTTCCCGCGAGATTTCCCGGTCGCCAGCGCGCTCTTCGCGACGATCCCGCGCACGCTCGCGGCGGTCTTGATTCTGATCCTGTGCACGTTCGCGACGGTCTTTATTCCGATCCTGAGCACGCTCGCGGCGCTCTTCTTTACGGTCTTGCCCACGCTCACGTCTTTCTTCCTGTGTGCGTTGCTGACGATCCTGCTGCTGGCGCTGCTCTTGCACACGCTCACGGCGCTCTTTCTGCTTTTCCTGCTGCTGGCGCTGCTCTTGCACACGCTCGCGGCGTTCCTGGCGGCCTTCCTGTTGCTGACGCCGTTCTTGCCCACGCTCACGCCGCACTTTCCGCTTTTCTTGATGCTGGCGCAGTTCTCGAACACC
>CAZMAC010000576.1:0-2293 GCA_964564085.1 uncultured Hyphomicrobiaceae bacterium | reverse complement strand
CGGAACGGGGCTCTAATTTATTGTTTTGGCGCATTTTCTTCACGCGAACCGGTATTCAGCTCCGTTCCCCGCCTGCGCGGGGCCAGGCTTCACGGGGCCATGCTTCGCTTGAAAATGCGACTAGATAAAAATTTGGAGTGTGTTCCATTTACGAGGTAAACGGAACACACTCCATAGCTGACCCTTGGTATTTTTTGTCTGAGAGATCTTTTATGAAGGTTGGAGCTTAAAGATCGAGGTCGTCGCCGCCGTCTCCAAAGATGGAGTCGAAAAATCCGCCTCCCTCATCAGCAGCGGGTTCCGGCTCCGGGGCAGCTGGCTCTGGTTCGGCCGGTGCTGGGTCGGGCTGAGCAGCCGGAGCTTCTGCTGCCGGAGCAGCGCTGCTATCCGGAGCCGGTGCGGCTTGAGCTTCGCTGCCGCCACTAAACATGCCTCCAAGGGCGTTCGCCATGAGCACGCCGCCCGCGACGCCCATTGCCGTCTGCGCGGCGCCGGCGAGAAAGCCGCCACCGCCTGCCTGCTGTTGAGGCATCGGCGTTCCGGCCGGTGCGCCCGTCGGACGCCCTGCCATTGGCACGCTGCCGGCCCGCGGGGATGGACTTGCCGCTTTGGCGCCACCAAACAAGCCGCCGAACATGCCGCCAGCGCCCGCCGCCGGTTGTGCCTCGGCTTGCTGCTCAAGCTCGGTGATACGTTGCTGAGCCTGCTCAAGCGCATGATTTTGTACGACAATCGTTTGCGCCATGACATAAGGTGCGCCCGGCTGACGCTCGATCTGCTGCCTGATTAAAGCGTCAGCTTCATCATCCTTTGGGCCAGCCTGCTGTTCTGCCTGGGCCAGCTTGTCAAACAGCCCTTCAATCGCTTGACGGTCCTGTTCATTCATATTGGCACGCTCCTAGTGTATCAAACATGACATTTGGGCCCCTCCTGCGATCCAGCTTGGTCGAAGCCAGTTCTTCAAATGTCATGTCAATTTGATCCATCAGTAAAAACAGCGTGGTTCGAAACGTTAGACTCGAACCACTAGGTAAGTATTTGTTTCTAGTGGAGCTTTTGAATTTAACATTTGTGAACGAGCTTGACCGCGACCGGGACTCAAATGTTAAATTCGCTCCATTAGGACCGCTTATTCACGCTCACCGGTGAAGTTCAGCAACAGCATGAAGATGTTGATGAAGTTGAGATATAAAGAGAATGCGCCGAACACGGCCATTTTCTGCAAAGCTTCGCCGCCAGCATTTTCCGAATATTCTTCCTTAATGCGCTGCGTATCCCAGGCGGTCAGGCCGACAAAGATCAGGATACCGATAACGGAGATCGCGAATTGCAACGCCGAAGATGCCAGGAATATATTGACGACCATCGCAATGATGACGCCGATCAACCCCATGAATAGGAATGAGCCCCATTGCGAGAGATCACGCTTGGTCGTGTAACCGTAAAGGCTCATTGCGCCGAACATGGTTGCGGCAATGAAGAAGGTCCGCGCAATGCTTGCCCCGGTGAATACCAGGAAGATCGACGCCATCGAAAGTCCCATGACCGCGCAGAACGCCCAGAACAAGGTCTGTGCTGTCGAAGCCGAGATGGCGTGAATGCGGAATGAAAAGAAAAAGACGAAAGCCAATGGCGCCAGCATCACGACCCATTTCAGCGGGGTTGTGAAGATCGGCACGTAAAGGGCCGGCGTGCTGGCGACAAACAGGGCGACAAGGCCCGTGACGACCAGTCCGAGACCCATATAGTTATAAATGCGCAGCATGTGCTGGCGCAGGCCTTCGTCAAAAACGGCCTGGTCAGTGCGTGCAGCGCCCGTGCTCCAATTGAAGCTGGAATTCGGTGTATTCATCGAGTGCTCCTTCGATCTTTCGCTCAAGCGTTTAAATGGGTTCAGTAACGTGTCGAGGCAAGTTTCGTGGCCGCTTTGCTGAGCGCCTCCCTCTTAGCAGCGCCGACAAGTGCATAGGCGACATCGCCGGTCTGCCAATAAGCCGCCGTCATATCATCACTGGACGTAACGGTTGTCGGCATGACATCGAAACGGCCCGGCCGGACAGCAAAGAGCGATAGCGTGCCCAAATCTTCCGCGTTGATTGCCATTTCAACGGCAGGTCCGGCCGATGACGGAAAGATTTGAACGTCCAGCACTTTCCAGTCTTCTGGCAGGTTGGGCACGTTGATCGATGTCGCGGCCCGGATTTCTTCCCGGCCGTAATTCGGCTGGACCGGTTGGGAATGCATCGAGGCGCGCAG
The DNA here is from genome assembly GCA_964564085.1 of uncultured Hyphomicrobiaceae bacterium. GTDB lineage: Bacteria > Pseudomonadota > Alphaproteobacteria > Rhizobiales > Rhodomicrobiaceae > JAHQVI01. The sequence goes on along the minus strand of CAZMAC010000576.1, from coordinate 37 downwards.
GAGCGCGGTGCGGAGCGCGCGCGCGGCTTCTTCGACG
>CAZMAC010000575.1:0-2293 GCA_964564085.1 uncultured Hyphomicrobiaceae bacterium | reverse complement strand
AACAAATGGTGAACAACAGCTATGTAGGAGGAAGGAAATGGGAGAGTCAGGTGGCCAATCTGGTAAGGGCACCCGGTGTATTGCGTTGGTGGGGCCGTATTTGAGCGGTAAGACGACTCTTCTGGAAGCCATTCTTGCCCGAACTGGCGCGATCAACAGACAAGGCTCGATCGTCACAGGAAATACGGTGGGTGATGCCTCGCAGGAAGCGCGCGATCATGCCATGAGCACCGAGCCGAATTTGGCCGATACCAGTTTTCTTGACGATAAATTTACCTTTATCGATTGTCCCGGCTCAGTCGAGTTTCAATTCCATGCGCAGTCAGCGCTGACAATTTGCGACGCCGCAATCGTGGTTTGCGAAGCGGACGAGAAAAAGCTTCCGGCGCTGCAAATTATTTTAAAGCAACTCACCGACCGGAAAATTCCGCATTTTCTGTTTTTGAATAAGATCGACAAAGTCGAATTACCAGTACGTCAGATACTCCCCATTTTACAGCCCGCCAGCTCTCTTCCTCTCGTCCTCAGGCAGATCCCGATATGGCAAAACGGTGTGGCGACCGGCTTCGTCGATCTGGCTCTTGAACGCGCTTTCGTTTACCGCGAACACGCGCCCAGCGAAGTCATGGAGATCCCATCCGATCTAAGCGAGCGCGAGGCCGAGGCGCGTTTCTCGATGCTGGAGAAACTGGCCGATTATGACGACGAATTGCTTGAGGCTTTACTGGGCGACATCGAGCCGCCGCGCGACCGTGTTTTTGACGATCTGAGCGAGGATTTGAAGGAGGGCAAGATTTGCCCTGTTCTGCTCGGTAGTGCCGAACACGGAAATGGTGTCACACGGCTTTTGAAGGCGCTCCGTCATGAAGCACCCTCCGCTGCCTCGACTGCGGAGCGTCTTGGTGTTTCCGGCCAGTCCTCCTGTGCCTATGTCTTCAAGACTTACCACACGGCTCATGCGGGCAAGCTATCGGCCATGCGCGTTTTTGCCGGCGCGTTCGATGATGGCGCCACGATCAGCAATGCCGAAGGGGAGGAACGCGCGGCCGGCGCTTTTGCTCTTTTCGGACATGAGCCGAAAAAGCTTTCCGGCGCAGCCCAGCCGGGCGATACCGTCGCGATCGGGCGCCTTGAGAGTTTCAAGACCGGCGAAACTGTGACGGCCGGGAAAACGGGGATTGACCAGATCGAACCGCCGCTGCCGCCCTATCCGGTTTATGGTCTCGCCATTGTCGCCTCTGAGCGGAAAGACGAGATCAAGCTTACCGCGTCCCTCGGCAAGATTATCGAAGAAGACCCGTCGCTCTCTCTCGTCCATAATCAGGATACGGGCGAAATGGTGCTTTGGGGACAGGGCGAAATGCATCTGCGGATCGCTTTGGAACAGCTCAAACGGCGCTTCGGCGTGACGGTCGAAACGCGAACCCGGCAAATTCCCTATTAAGAGACAATCCGGAAGGGCGTCGATATTCGCGGCCGTCACAAAAAACAAAGCGGTGGACACGGACAGTTCGGCGACGTTGTTCTCGATATCCAGCCTCTGCCTCGTGGGTCGGGTTTCACCTTTACCGACAAGATCACCGGCGGGGTTGTACCGAAGCAATATATTCCGTCCGTCGAGGTCGGGGTGCGTGATTATCTGACTTCCGGGCCACTCGGCTTCCCCGTTGTTGACGTGGCGGTATGCCTGAAGGATGGCTCCTATCACTCTGTCGACTCCTCGGATATGGCTTTTCGCGCCGCCGGGCGCCTTGCCATGTCCGAAGGTATGCCGAAATGTTCGCCGGTTCTGCTTGAGCCGGTGATGGCGGTGGAGATCGCGGTGCCGTCCGAGGCGACATCGAAAATCAACGGGATCATTTCCTCCCGGCGCGGTCAGATCCTTGGCTTCGACGGAAAGGAAGGCTGGACCGGATGGGATGTTGTTCAAGCCTACATCCCGGAGTCCGAAATGCAGGACGTGATCATTGAGCTTCGCTCCGCCACGGCGGGGAGCGCAAATTTTACGGCCTCGTTTGACCATTTGGCGGAAGTCACCGGCAAACTCGCCGATCAGATCCTCGCTCATGGTTCGGTTGCCGCTTAATGGCGTCTCAATCAATAGGGCTAGGTGACGGCTAAAGCAGGATGCGTTTAATCAGAGTCGACATCTTTTGAGCGAACAGTGATTCAAACTTCCTTTTGGAGGTTTGCATGCGGACTGAACGCTTTGTGTTGTCGGATCCTCAACGGGCTATGATCGCACCGCTTTTGCCTGGTAAGGCGAGCGATTGCGGTGTGACTGCCAAGGATA
>CAZMAC010000574.1:0-2297 GCA_964564085.1 uncultured Hyphomicrobiaceae bacterium | reverse complement strand
AATTGCCGCTATTCTCATAACCAAACCAATCGCCATTCCAAAGCGAATAGAGACGCTTAAGAATGACCGTCCGCCGATGGAATAGTTCTTCGCAATAGCTGCGTATCTCTTTGCCGCTCATGCCCGAAGCGTAGGCCGCTCCAAGGAGAGCACCGATACTCGTTCCCGCGATCAGGCGCGGAACGATACCGAGTTCATCGAGCGCTTCCAGAATCGGCACATGGGCAAAACCCCTCGCGCCGCCACCGCCAAGAGCAAGGCCGAAGCGAGGCGCTTGCGCCTTGGTGACCTGTAATTTGGTGCTCAAATCATCTTCAGCCATCGGCATCCGATTTGGTCAGGAAGTCTAAAATGGCGCGGACCGTTTCATCCGGATTTTCTTCCGGCAGAAAATGCCCTGAGTCGATCGGCTTACCGGTCACGCTTTCACACCAATCCTGCCAGATTTCGAGTGGGCCGGTTGTCTTGCTGGGAATGCCTTGTTCGCCCCAGAACACAGCCGTCGGGCAGGCGATCCGCCGTCCGTCCTCACGGTCTTTGCTATCTGCATCGAGATCATAGGTTGCGCCCGCGCGGTAATCTTCGCAGGTCGCATGGATGCGGGCGGGCTCGCTGAAAAAAGCGCGATAATGTGCAAGAGCTTCCGGCGCGAAGGGGGTAAGATCATCGGTGCCGCCCCAAAGCGCGAGCTTGTGATCGAGCCATTCGGCGGGCGCGCGTCCAATGATTTCTTCCGGCCAGGGCGCGGGTTGTGCCAGAAACATCCAGTGAAAAATCTTCAAGGAGAGATCGCGCGTCAGCCGGTGCCACATTTCATAGGTGGGCACGATGTCGAGCATGACGAGCTTTTTGATATGAGCGGGATGGTCGAGCGCAAGACGGTAGCCGACGCGCGCGCCCCGGTCGTGGCTGCAGATGAGGAAACGGTCAAAGCCGAGCTGGCCGGCGATATCGATGACATCCTGCGCCATGGCACGCTTGGAATAGCTGTAATGTTCAGGGTCCGTCTGGGGGATCGAGCTGGCGCCATAGCCGCGCAGATCGCAAAGGATGAGCTTGAAGTGCGCGGCGAGCTCGGGCGCGATCCGGTGCCACATGACATGCGTTTGCGGATAGCCATGCAGCAGAAAGAGTGGCGGGCCGTTGCCGCCGATACGCGTGAAAATGTCTGCGCATTGCGTTTTAAAATGGCGTGTCTCGAAACCAGGAAACAAATCGGCCAAATCACTCATCGCTCTACTCTCTTTCGATCGCGCGCCAGCCAATATCTCGCCGGTAAAACCCTTCAGGCCAGTCGATCTTTTCAATGGCCTGATAGGCACGTTCGCGCGCTTGCGAGACAGATGCTCCGTGCACGGTGATATTCAGAACGCGCCCGCCACTCGCAATGATACGCGTGTATTCTCGCTTTGTGCCGGCATGGAAAATGGTCACGCCGTCGAGCTGCTGCGCGTCTTCAAGCCCTTTAATTTCAGTGCCTTTCTTATAAGAGCCGGGATAGCCCTTCGATGCCATAACGACCGTCAGCGCGGTCCCCTCGCGCCAGTCCAGCTCGATCTGTTCGAGCGTGCCTTCGGCGGCTGCGAGAAGGGCGGGCAGCGGATCGGATTTCAGCCGCATCATCAGCACCTGACATTCCGGATCGCCGAAGCGGGCATTATACTCGATCAGTTTCGGCCCGTCCGCGCAGATCATCAAACCGGCATAGAATACGCCTTGGTAAGTGATGCCGCGCTCGCGCAGAGCCGAGAGGGTGGGCAAAATGATTTCATCCAGAATGCGGGTGCGCAAGTCCGGCGTCATGATCGGGGCAGGGGAATAGGCCCCCATACCCCCGGTATTCGGTCCCTTATCGCCATCAAAAGCCCGTTTGTGATCTTGAGCGCTTGCCAGAGGCAGCACCGTCTTGCCATCGCACAAGGCAAAGAAACTCAGCTCCTCGCCTTCAAGATATTCTTCAATGACGATTGCAGCGCCCGCCTCGCCGAAAACCCCGCCAAAGCAATCGACCACGGCTTGCTCTGCATCTTCACGCATTTCCGCAATGATCACGCCTTTGCCCGCCGCCAGACCATCGGCTTTGATAACGATGGGAAGAGATTGTTCTTTCAGATAAGCGATGGCTGCATCGCGATCCTGAAAACGGGCAAACGCGGCTGTCGGGATATTTTTTTCCGTGCAAAGTGCTTTGGTGAAGCTCTTCGAACCTTCCAGTTGCGCACCATCGCGTCCAGGCCCAAAGACTTTAAAGCCGCCAGCGCGTAAATCGTCCGCCAGACCGGCAACAAGCGGCGCTT
>CAZMAC010000573.1:0-2298 GCA_964564085.1 uncultured Hyphomicrobiaceae bacterium | reverse complement strand
GCGAAGCGCGGTGCGGATCTCCTCGAGCTTTGCTGTTTTATTGACCATGAAACCAAACCATGTTCGTCACTGAGGAAATTTGATCGATGTTCGAAGGCCACGTCGATACCTCGATTGAATTCATGCTATGTGAGGTGCCGATAGTTGCGAAATGCAAGACAAAGACGGCGCAGCAACCAGTAGCCCAACAAAATCGCGACGATGACCGCCAAAAAGACGATACCAGTCTCCAAATCGCGTAATATCTCCATAATGAGGCCCCTAAAGTCCCAGAGTGTGCTCCAATCTTCAAAGACTGAGTCAGAACCGATGACCCGCGGTTCTTTTTGCCGCCGCCCTATCAATCGTCCTGCACGATTTCACAGAACCATGCTCTCTCCTGCGAGATCCGGTTCGAGAGATTCCGCAAGTATCTTGCTGCGGATTGCATCGCGTAGCCGAACGGCGTCCTCGAAATCACCGCCGGCGGGATGCATTGGCGTCCCAAGGTGAAGAGAAATTGATCCACGCCTTGGGAACCACTGACCGCCCCGAAGGACAGATCTCGTGCCGCGGATTGTTGCCGGCATCACAGCTATGCCGGCCTGCGCGGCGACAAGAAATGTGCCCATATGGAAGGCCAGCACACCAGGCATTCGGGTGAGCGTGCCTTCAGGGAAAGAAACAAGCCGTTCTCCTGACTGCGCTGCCTTCAAAATCTCTGCGGTGTCTTCAACCCCGCCCATTGCATCCGCGCGCCGCACGAAGAGCGTGCCGAGACGGCGCAGGAATGGTCCCGCTACCCGTTGTCCTTCAAGCTCCTCTTTTGCGATGAATGTGAGTTCGCCGGGGATGGCAGCGCATAGCACGAGGCTGTCCAGATAGCTCGAATGATTGACCGCCAACATTGCTCTTTCTGCGGGAACTGGCTCGGCTATCTCAACGTCAAATGATGAGCAGGTTAGATAAAGAAAGGACTGCGCCGCGTAATGGACGACTTTGTGCCGCCAGCGCCGGCGGGGCAGCGCGATAACAAGGAGCCACGTGAGCGCAGCTATGCCGCAAAGCGACGCCCACCAATAAGCCGCATAGGCCAGTTCACCGGCTGTCCTGGCGGCGCGGCGCAAGCTGTTTCCCACACCCGCCATCTTTAGACGTGCGAGCTGCCACCAAAGCGCTGAGCCGCGTCGGCCGATGGCATGGCTTTCATAGATGGCGCGCGCTTCGGAGCGGCGCAGTTTGCCGCTCGACGTCTTGGGCACCGCGTGGGGCGGCGCCAGCACCACGTCGTCCGGCGGCATCTCGAGCAGCGCCATTGAGGCGATAATGATTTCACTGCGGAGGCGCTTCAAGGCAGCCGGATCGGTAAGGCGGGTTTCGGCAATGACAATCAGACGCTCAGAGCCCGTCCTTAGGTCGGGGCTCGGAAAAGCGGCCACGCAGCCTTTCCGGACGCCTTCAACGGTGCCAATCAATTCTTCCAGTTCGTGCGGATAGATATTACGTCCTGCCCGGATGATGATATCCTTGACTCGTCCGGTGATAAGAATATCCCCGCCAGCGATATAGGCGAGATCGCCGCTTTCGAGCCAGTCGCCGTCGAAAAGCGTTCGCGTTTTTTCGGGATTGTTGAAATATTGTTTCGTGCAGGACGGGCCTTTGAACTGAAGGCGCCCCTCATTACGGTCTGGCATTTCACGACCGTTCACATCGACGATCCGCACTTCATGGTCCGGAAGCGGCTGGCCGCAAGCGACGAATTCCAGAGCTGTCGGATCGCCCTGCTCAGCTTGGCGCGCAATACCGTCGCGGGAGAGCGCGTTCCGGTCGACGTGATCGATGATCGGCGGACGGCCAACGGGCGGAAATGCCAGTCCGACGGAGCTTTCCGCAAGTCCATAAACGGGTGCGAGCGCTTCCGGGCGGAAACCGAACTTTTGAAACTTATCCGTAAATCGGACAATGGAGGCGGGACTGACAGGTTCCGCTCCGTTCACCACCATTCGGAGTGAGCTCAGGTCAAGGCCCTCAATATCCGCATCGTGGATGTTCTTGAGGCAAAGTTCATATGCAAAGTTCGGCGCTGCGGATAGTGTTGCGCGATGCTTACGAATCGCCCAAAGCCAACGGGCAGGATCGGCCAGAAAGGCAAGAGGCGGCATGAGCACAAGCGATGCGCCATAATACAGGCAGCCAAGCCAGGCGCCTATGAGCCCCATATCGTGATAGAGCGGAAGCCAGCTCACAAAACGATCGGATGAATCCGCTTCCATCACTTCGCCCATGGCACGGATATTGGCGAGCAGATTGGCGTGGGAG